>NZ_DAMADT010000015.1:89135-94971 GCF_031997925.1 Lachnoclostridium sp.
TAACGAAAGGAATAGGCACATGGAAGTAAATCGTTCAACAATTGAGGATATGATACGTGAGATCTTAAAGGAGAAACTTAGTTCCGCGGATCTTCGTAGAAATAAATTAAAAGAAGGAATTATTTCTGTAAAAGTTCCAACTATTCGGGTTTCACAAAATGATTTAATGGATACTGGAAAACCCGGTGATGTGGTGTATACTAAGGATTTATTTTCATTAGAAGAGAGTCCTAGATTAGGTTGTGGAATTATGGAGATGAAGGAAACGACTTTTGACTGGACACTCAATTATGATGAAATTGATTATGTTATTGAAGGTACTTTAAGTATTGTGATTAATGGGAAGTCAGTAACTGCAAACGCAGGGGAATTAATCTTGATTCCTAAGGGGTCTTCCATTAAGTTTTCTGTTCCGAATTATGCTAGATTTATTTATGTAACGTATCCAGCGGATTGGGCGAATCAAGGGTAGGGGACTGTAAACATTAGACGGAATGGGGTGGCATATAGGTAATCCTCCGAAAGCTAACACGCTTTCTTCGGAATACCTATATGCCACCCCATTCCTGTTTGGAAGTCATACAACCTTACACTTACTCTACTAAGATTGTGGCATAAATTTTTTTATGGTTAAGGCTTAGTTAATACACCTGAACCATATCAAAAAAGAATATCTTATGGTATGATATTAGGTGAGAACAATGAGAAGATGTCTAAGTTTCGTGGTAATACTATTAACCCAGATGATATTGTAAAAGAATTTGGTGCAGATACCCTTCGTACTTAAGAAATGTACATTGGAGATTTCGATTTAAGTGCAGCATGGAGTAACGAAGGCAAGGTTTCCAAGGCAGAATTTATGACATTAATTCAATTAATGAATCCAGTTGCTTCTCATATTACATAAGAACGTTGGGAAATCATGAAGTTCCCAGGACATTTATATCAGAGTGAATGGCCAAGTTGGGACAAAGAGAAAACCATAGAATCTACGATTGAAATTGCCGTACAGTTAAACGGTAAGGTCAAAGTAACCGTTGCGATCGCTCCAGGGAAGAAGCTTCAGTAAAGGAAAAAATTCATGTAAACCTGCTGTAGTAGCTGCTTTAGAAGGAAAACAATCGTAAAGGGAATCTACGTAAAAGGAAAAATCTACAATTTGTGTAGTGCGCTAATTACGAATTACTATTTAAGTTAGAATATGACGAGTTTAATATTAATCCTACGAAGAAAGTATACTGATTAAAGCATGATTTTAAGTGTGAGAAGAAATTCTGAGGTGCAAAAAAGCATTGCCTAAGTATTTTTATGTCTTACACTGGATTTTCAAGGATTGTTTGTGTCTGCTATCCTCATCACAAATATCCAGCTTACTAAGCAGGCATGTTTTTTAGTGAGTAAGAAATTTTATTTAAAACATCTTTCGTGGGTTTAAGTGTCTAAGCTTAGATGAATGAACAATCTAATAAGTAACTTTGTGGTCATTATGAATGGTTCATTCAACGAGTTACATAAGGATTAGGCAGTTTTAGAGGGACAAGGCAAATCATAGCTGACTAAACATTTTCGGTGAGAAACGACTATTATGTAGAGGGATAATAGAACTTACGATTATCGAAACTTGATTTTTGTTTCGATAAAAATTAGAATCTGTATGAAAGGAAGCGTGGCACTAAGATGAAAACGAATGCAAAGACGCTTATCATGTATTATTCATTAACCGGACATACGAAAGAGATGGCAGAAAAACAAGCCAAAAAGTACAACGCAGCTTTAGTGGAAGTTAAAGAGGCTAAGAAAAGATCAAGATTGAATGCTTACTTACAAGGATGCGTTCAAGCGAGAAGACAGAGTAGTACAAAGATTGATGAGGTTAACGTGGATTTTTCGAACTATGACCATATCATCATCGGAGCACCTATCTGGGCGGGATTTCCTGCACCAGCATTTAATAGTATTGTTGATCTGATACCATCAGGAAAAGAAGTTGATTTATTTTTCCTTTCTGGCAGTGGTAGTACTGCAAAGGCAAGAAATAAGATTAAGAAAGTATTATCCAGAAGAAACTTAAAAGTATCCAAATATATGGATTTAAAAGGTTAATTAGGTATTTAGGGCTTTTGTTTTTACTGTTGTTCACAGTGAGAAGCAGAAGCCTTAATTTTTTCGGTAGAAAACTACTAATTTTTTATGATTTAATCAAATTTTTGCATCGACTATAGATAATTTTAGATCTATAGTGTAATATAGTATAGTGATTAAATTAATTATACGTAGGCGAATTTGGAGGACTTTTATGTGGATAGCAGATTTAGAAAATGGCAACTATAGGAATCCATTACTTTATGCAGATTATTCTGATCCAGACGCAATTAGAGTTGGTGACGATTATTTTATGGTTGCATCAAGTTTTTGCAATGCACCAGCTTTACCATTACTACATTCTAAGGATCTTGTAAACTGGAAAGTAGTGAATTATGTCTTAGATAAAATTCCAGAGTTCCGATATAGAAATCCAATGCATGGATGCGGTGTATGGGCACCTTCCATCCGATATCATGAAGGAACCTATTATGTATGTTTCCCAATGCCAGATGAGGGAATCTATATGACTACAACCAAAGATCCATTTGGAAAGTGGAGTGAGCCTGTAAATATTAGACCAGGTGCAGGCTGGATTGATCCATGTCCATTCTGGGATGAAGATGGAAAAGCGTATCTTGTTGCAGGTGTGGCAAAGAGCCGTATTGGATATAAGAGCGTTCTTCACATGGTGGAGATGCAGCCAGATGGTATGGGACTTATCGGGGAAGAAGTTAGGATCTTTGATGGTGATACCAATGGGAATGTGACAGCAGAAGGTCCTAAGATGCATAAAAAAAATGGATGGTATTATATTTTTGCACCAGCAGGTGGCGTAAAGACAGGCTGGCAGTTAGTGCTTCGTTCTAAGAATGTATTTGGCCCTTACGAGCACAAAGTTGTGATGAGACAGGGAGATACTCTTGTTAACGGACCTCATCAAGGTGCTTGGGTTGATACGGTTACAGGGGAAGACTGGTTTTTACATTTTCAAGATGTATATGCAGCAGGAAGAATTGTTCATCTTCAGCCAATGCATTGGGAAAATGAATGGCCAATTATAGGCGTGAATAAAGCGGGAAATGATTACGGCGAACCAGTGATGGAATATAAGAAGCCTGACATTGGTAAGACAGAGGAAGAACTTAAGAATAATCCATCATATCCAGTATGCGAGCCAGATACTACAGATGAATTTGAAGGAAATAGACTTGGATTACAGTGGCAGTGGAATGCGAATCCAGACGTTGGTTGGTATGAATTAGGCAATTCAAAAATCAAATTGAATGCAGTACCTTCTGTACCACAACGTCCTATCAGTGATTATCGTAACCTTCTTCTACAAAAGTGGCCAGCACCTGAATTTTCTTGTATCACTAAAATGAGTTTTTCGGGATTACAGGATGGAGATACAGCAGGAATTGTATCCTTAGGTATGGAATATAGTGCTATGGCAATCAGTAAAAAGAATGGTTCTTATTCACTGGAGAAGATTACAGGAATCCAAAACTTTGATTGTGATGTTTCCTATGCAGATCAGAATAGAGTAAGCATTCCGTTAGTAGAAGGTGATTATAAAGAAAGTGAAAAAACAGTATTCTTTAAATATGAAGTGAAGTGTGTAGGACATGTAGATAATATGGAAATGGATATTCAAGTAAAGCATGTTCCAAAGGAGACAGTTACAATGTCTTATAGTCTTGATGGAGAAGAATATAAGGAAGCATTTACGATTAATTCCAAAGCGGGAAGATGGGTAGGCGTTAAAAATGGTGTCTTCTGTAACCATGATACTACGGTAAATGGTGGAGGTTATGCAGAAGTAGACTACGTTAGATATGAGTAAGTATTAGGCTAGTAGGTGTTAATCCTTGTTATCACTTATCCTCTTATGAATGGACTTATATTAATAAAGAATATAGAGAGTGTAGGAAGGATGTACATCCTTATATTTGCAAGGGAAAGAGATTGTCGCAAAATAGCTCACTAAAAATAATGTACAATAAAGGTAGCTTGATTTGGTATTTAAAGGCCATTTCAAGGTGCCTTTTTTGTTATAAATACTGTTTTATATTCTGCAAGTTGCTAATGAAGAATCATTTTGCGACAGCTCCTTTTTAGGTACGTCCATATGGGCGCAGTCTAATCGGTTAAAATTCTGTATGCCCACTAAAAAGTGATAAACCCATACTCTGTTATCCTTATTGCATCTGCTTAGTGATATGTGCTATTGTAGATATTGAGAGTAAAAGGGAAAAAGTGTATAGTTACTGATATAGAGACATATTATAGCAGGTATATAGCTTATTTTTGGTTCGCTGGATAAATGTTTTGCATGTTTTATGATTATAAATGCGAGAGGAGAAGTTGCATGTTAGCGCATATTGGAATTTATACAAAAGACTTGGAACGCTTGCGAGCATTTTATGAGATCAACTTTGGTATGACAAGTAATGAGAAATACCAAAGCAAACGAAATCAAGGCTTTGAGAGTTACTTTCTATCCTTTGGAGGTGGTACGAAACTTGAGTTAATGACTTTAACGTCGTTAGCAGAATCGAATGCTTCACCTGCAGTTGGTCTTCATCACATAGCATTTTCTGTTGGAAATCGTGGGAAAGTGGATGAACTTGTTATAAGATTAAGAGAAGATGGTTATTCTATTGTGTCGGAACAAAGAGTGACTGGAGATAATTATTATGAAGCAGTTGTGAAGGACCCAGATGGAAATCTGATAGAAATTACAGAATAGATATGTGTTAATATAAGATAATAGGAATATGATTTTTCGCATTATATTCCATGATTCCTTAAAAGAGGAAAGACTTTACATAAAATAAAAAGGAGAAAAGCAGGTATTTAAATCTGCTAGGAGATGAATATGGATATCATTAATTTAAGAGAAGTTATGAAAGGGTATACAGCACTGGAGGAAGATATAGCATCTGATCAGCAACAAGGGTTACCACAACCATCCATGGATAAGGCCTATATTAGTGCAAAGTCAATTACTTTACCGAAAGGTTTTGAAGATGTTGTAATTAATAATAGCTTTTTTGATATTATGAACCAAAGAACTAGTAGAAGAACTTATAATAATAAATCGTTAACGTTAAAAGAACTATCTTTTTTACTTTGGACAACGCAAGGTGTTAAAAACATCGTAGGCAAAAAAAACAAAGCAACAATTCGAACTGTTCCATCCGCTGGAGCAAGACATCCCTTTGAAACATATCTCTTTGTAAATAATGTTGAGGGACTGGAACCAGGAAGATACCATTATGTAGCAACTGAGCATAGATTAGAATTCTTAGGTTCTCTTGAAAATCAGATGGATAGAGTATCAGAGGCATGCTGTGGACAAACTTTTGTTGGAACCTGTGCAGTAACCTTTGTTTGGACAGCAATTCCATATCGTACTGAATGGCGTTATACAAACAAGGCTCAAAAATACAGCTTAATTGATCTAGGACATGTGGGTCAAAATTTATACTTGGCATGTGAAGCGATTGGTTGCGGAACCTGTGGTATCGGTGCATATGATCAAGCACTTGCAGATGCTTTGTTAGGCTTAGATACAGAACCTTCCAACGAAAAGGAAAATGAATTTGTTGTTTATATGGGTTCTGTTGGAAAATATGATCCAAAAGAATAGTAGTAGATAAGGACAAACAAGGTGCTTAGGCACTTTTGTTTGTCTTTTTAGTTTGCCCGCCATGGGCGGGCTCTAGCGGGTGCAAGTCCCGAGTGTGCC
>NZ_DAMADT010000016.1:0-6035 GCF_031997925.1 Lachnoclostridium sp.
CACACTCGGGACTTGCACCCGCTAGAGCCCGCCCATGGCGGGCAAACTAGAAAAATCAGAGCATCCAGTTACTGAATACTATGATTCTTTTTTGAATAATAATTTATCCAATATTATACTGCAAATTACTCAGAAATGTAATTTAAATTGTAGTTATTGCATTTATTCAGGAAACTATCATAATAGACAGCACGCAAATAAATGGATGTCTGTAGAAACAGCTAAAAAGGCAATTGATTATTCAACACTCTAGAGATTCAAGTTTATTTGCCATTGGGTTTTATGGTGGGGAACCATTATTAGCTTTTGATACAATAAAAGATTGTGTCAAATATGCAGAGGAAAGAGCTGAAGGAAGAGAGATATATTTTAATTTTACTACAAACGGAACCCTGCTTACAGAGGTTTTGTTGAGAATAGTGGTAATAATCTATCTGGCGGAGAACAAAGGAAAATTACAATAGCAAGAGTATATGCTAAGAAATCTCAAATACTAATTTTAGATGAATTTAGTATGAATCTTGATATAGAATCCAATAGAATGGTTTATGAAAGATTACTAGAAGATTACAAAAATAAAACAATTATAATGATTACACATGATTATGATCAATTAGAGAAAATGAATATAGTATATGAAATAAAAGATGGAATACTAGAGAGGGTAAAGTAATATACTGTAAGCGCCTAAGTGTGTCCTGAACACTATAATAGTGTATTCATAAAAGATGAGGGTGCTCCTGTCGAAGGAAGTAATTGTGTTAATATCAATTGCAATTATCTCCTTATTTATTGTATTTTTTAGATTATACTAAATTAAATTATCAAAATTACTACCATGCATTAGGTAAGAAATTTGTTAATTAATCACGAAAGGAAGTAAATCTATTTAAATAGTTTTTAAAGTAAGAAATTTGCTAATAAAATACTATAATAAATCAAATATTTATCACCTAATGTAGATGCTTTACTAAATGAGAATACAATACTATCTTATTTCTGGTAGTTGCCTAAAGTTTAGGTGATACTTTCCTTGATATTCAAAATCTTTGTTAAAATTCATTTTGCTTTATAAATGAATTTAAAATCGAATCATGGTATATGATTACAATTAATTAAATAATTATAAAGAAAGTATCAATGATGCGTTGAACTTCTTATACACATCTCAAATCATTGAGAATAATATATAATAAAAACCCGAGGCATTGGAATGAATTGTAGTAATCCGAAAGAATTTCTCATGTCATTACCTACAGATTATACTGTTGATATGGCATATAAAAACAATGATGTTTTATTAACACCTGAAAGTAGATCATATAATACTGCCAAACTTAATAATTTCATTACCAATGTACAACGTGAAATTCCAGATTGTATATTAATAACCACTTTTGGTATCGATGGCCCTGCTACTACAAGTGTATTAAACTATGACGGAAATTCCTTAACATTTACTTATGATAATTCCCGATATAGCGGAACGCATGATATTAGATCTTTTCTTGTCAAGCGTATTTATACAAAGCTTAGTACGAATGAATTTTCTACTAATCTTATATATTACGCAGAAACTTATGACGGTTATAATTTTCAAATTTTTAGAGATGTGACATTCCACAATAAATCTTATTAATTAATAATAAAAATACCTAGCATTCTAAGAACGGTGCTAGGCATTTTTATTTATAACCCATTATTAATACGGTTTATTGAGATTTAGACGATCAAAATCAAAAGTTGGCGTTTCTCTAAAATATGGACTCTGCGTTACATCATTAACCATCACACTATATATTTTTTGGTTTTCAGCCACTAAATTAGTTATATCTGCCAGCCCCAGAACATGTCCTAATTCATGCACCACTATTTTTTGAACAGTGTTATCATTAAAACCAATTGTAGCAAAATCCCAGTCATCTAATATTATCGTTGCTTTTAGGATAGTTGAGCCACTTGTTATCTTTTTTGTTTCAGCCCACGAATAATTTACTTGTCCATATTTAATTATTGTATCAGCACTATTAATATCATTTGTTATACTAAAGTTAATGTTATTCCCAAAAACAGAAAGCATATTATTCCATCTTTCAATCATAAGAATAATATCTAATCTCCATAATATGTATTGATTAGTTGGTATAGTACTAACAGCTGGAGTACTATCGATATAAATATTTACAACAGACTTATTCCATTTGTTTCCTGATAAATATGGGTCAGATGCAGCACTGACATAAATTATATTCATTAGCTGAGGATTTATTAGCCTATTTTGGTGAGGCATTAGGTTCTAATACACTTGAAATACCTATGCAGTATATAACAAGCACAATAGAGAATTGCTTTAGAAGATTTGGTTGTGATGGGAAAGGTGTATATTTCCCAACAAAGAATGAATGGATGCAGGCTATTAAAGATTCTGGCTATGTTATGGCGGAAAATCTATTTGGAAGCTGTAAAGCTATATAAGGAGTGAAACAAGTGATGTATACGTGGAACACTAATTGGGTAAATCCTTATGAAAGTCCATGGAGTATTATCAATAAATTCATGTTCGCTAATCAAATACATGGTATAGATGCAGCGAGAGAGCTAACCACTACACAATTAAGAGAAATAGATAATTATAGGGCTAAGTATATTCACACAGGAATTGTTTCGAATTATCAATTTAAAGATAATACTTGGTGTATTGGAGATAAATCAATTGTAGATTATGGCATGGAAAATATTAAAAACCTCCTAAAACCACTGTTGTCATTTCAAAATAGATTTATCCGATCAAATAATATTTGTAGTACAGTAATTAAGAAAACACTAAATTATTGTCCTGAATGTATGAAATATGGATATCATTATATATTTCACCAATTTACGTTTCTTGATAGATGTTTGGTTCATAATAAAAAACTTATTAGTACTTGTCCAATATGCAATGAGGAGATTCCATATGCAATTGAATTCCAGTATAATATTCACGCTTATCAATGTAAATACTGTAAAAGCTATTTACTAAGTAATGATAATTTTGAAATTTTATTAAATGAATGGAATAGAGTAGTAGCATATACTAATAGAAGAATACCGTTTAATAACTCTAGTATATTTCCATTTATAATAACAAATAACTTTCAACAGTGCATAAAAGATAACGATATAAATAATGTTTTGAAATCATTATTTTTTAATAAGTCGATTAAAGTTCCGTCAAAGTATACGATAAAAAAATGTATTCATTGGAATGAAATCAATTTTGGTAATGTAATTACACCTAATTTAACCCCCAAAAAAGATATTATAGAATACGCATATGTATATGCATTTCAAAAATTATACCGTCATTTATCTAAATCTCAAAGATTAAAATCAAAACTTAAAAAAGTTGAAAATTATATACTTGTATGTGCATCTAAACCATTAATTAAACCAGAAATTATTGAAAAAGAAATTATATGCTTTGATTTCAATGCAGTTACTTTTTATCTTTGGAAACGAGATATGGAATATGGTCATTACTTAAAAAATGGATACCGAATTAATAGAAGTACCGCATATTCTTACAAATTTAATGCTAATGATGAAATTATAAGTTATCTAGATAAAATTAGAATGTTCTTACCAGAGTTCATAGATGAAGATTGCAAATTTAGTATATTAGTTCATATAGCATTTATTTTATTAAAAAATAAATATTTTGAATGGCAAATCCTAATGAAATACTTAGTAGAAAATTATAATAAATATGAATTAATGGATAAACTAAAAAATATAACATTAAGGAATTTTTCAAATGATTATAACAAGGAATTCTTATTAGTTATAGATACAGCAAAAACTGAATATAAATTATTTTTTGATAATTAGGTTAATATATAAGCCACAGTATAAATTCATACTGTGGCTTATATATTATTATTAGTTTTATTTATCAGCATTCCCTAGATTTTATTTCAAATCTAGAGGAGATATGTTATGATGAATTATGAGTAAAATTAATGAATAATAAGAGTCCCTAATATTTACTTCACAAAGTCCCTAACATTTATTTCAATGGACACCTCGACATCAATGGACAACTGGTTTAAAAGTTACAAATAGTAGTATATCCATTATTGCGCTAAATCCAGGTTTAACGTAATAATAGTAGCATTTAAAATAGGATACCTACTTTTTACCCTTTTTTTGGTTATTCTAAGCAATCTATCTAGTTATCTGCTTTTTTATACTTCTATTGTTCTTTATATGTTCTTACATACGTGTTTCTTATATTAAGATTCACTTCTCTGTTGTAATTATATTTTTCATTTATTCAATATGTTTATTCCTTCAAATATATTTTTATTGATCACATGCCATTTTATTTATGTTATAAAACATATTAACATATGTTACTTAAACTTAATTATTCAGCTATATCGATTATTCCTAAACCCCTTAATCTATGTTACTTGATACTTAATTAAGCGGCCTTTTGTTTATTCCTTAATTCTTCACTTTGTCATAACTTTTTCGATATATTTCATAATTCATCAATTTGTCAATTCATATAACAAATATTCATCAACCCATTTAAATACTTATTATACTTTCATTTATTAATTGATGCTAAATTACGTTATTTTAGCGCATAGCCATGTATTCTTCTTATGCAAATTTTAATATTACAAATCTAGGAACTTTACATTATCTAAAGATTTAACGCAATGTTTGTTAAATTATTGTCAATCTGTTAAAAAGTTAGTAAAAACTTTGCGATGCTTCATTTTTATACTAATTGTTATATATTTATAGTATTGCAAGTTTAAAAAAAGAAAAGAAATTACTTATATATAGTATTCCCTTTTCTTATTCTTCCCAATCAATTAGTGGGTATAATCAATAATTTGAATTATGTCATCTTTCATTACTTGAGTATTAGGGTATAGGAATCCTACTGCAGTTTCTTTAAAAATGCACTAATTATTAATTTTTCTAAATCTCTCAAGTACAATATCAATATCCTCTTTTGTAGTAAATCTACCTAGACTGAATCTGACAGCTCCACGAGCAATATCTATAGGAACATTCATTTCCTTTAAAACTGGTGATATTGAAATTAAACCCGAATGACATGCTGATCCAGTTGATGCGGCAATGTCATCCCCTAATAGTTCTAATATTTCATTACCGTTATAGCCTAAGAAACTAATATTTAACGTATTAGGTAATTTATTATATAAATCTCCATTAGGATGCATCTTTTCTCCGAATATTTCTTTCAAATTCAAGTAAAAATAATTGGTCAATTCCTTAAGGTGATTAGTTTGTAGCGCTATTTGTGCCAATTGGCATGCTTTACCTAAAGCTACGTCAAAAATAACATTTTCAGTACCTGCACGCCTCCCTAGCTCATGTCCTGCACCATGAATCAGAGGTTCAATCGATATTTTTTTGTTGACATAGAGCGCACCAATGCCCTTTGGAGCATACAACTTATGCCCTGCTATGGTTAGAAAATCAACATCTAAATCATATACATCAATTGGTACTTTACCTACTGACTGTGATGCATCCGTATGAACTAATATATTGTGCTTATGACATATCTGAGCAATTTCTTTGATTGGCTGAAGGGTTCCGGTTTCATTATTAGAGTGCATAATGGTGACTAATATTGTTCTATCTGTAATCATTTGTTCTAAAGCCGATACATCAACCATCCCATTTTCCTTGACCGGTAGATAGGAAATCTTATAACCAAGCCGTTCAAGATAATCACATGGATTTAATACAGCTGGATGTTCAATTTTTGAAGTAATTATATGATCACCTTTATGACGGTAACTGTATGCGACACCTTTGATTACGGTATTATTCGATTCACTACCACCGCTGGTAAAGATAATTTCATTTTGTAAACAATGTAAAAGATCTGCAACTTCTGTTCTTGCCTGCTCGACAGCTTGTTTTGCTATCTTCCCATACTCATGACTACTTGATGGGTTACCAAAATTCCCATACATATATGGAAGCATTGCATCTGCAACTTC
>NZ_DAMADT010000016.1:6045-12442 GCF_031997925.1 Lachnoclostridium sp.
TGTTGCATTATAGTCCAAATAAATCATGTTATCTTTCCTCTCCTTTAATCTTTCATTATCTATTTCACAGTATAACATTCGTGTATTATATTAGTCAATTTTGCGTATTTTCCATAAATAATCATTAATAGAAAATTTTAGTATACATATCAATATTATGTTAACTAATTATATCTTTCACTAATATAGTCTTCATTTTATACTTCAGCAATATAGCTATAATCCTAATGATAATTTGAGTTAATGATTTACATTTCTAGTATTAAAACTCTGTATATAAAATCTATTCCTTATTTATCTAGCTTTAATTTACTTAAGCTGTCCTTTATATCTATTTACAGTAATAAAAATACCATTAGCCAAGAGATTTCTCTCCTGGCTATCTACTATCACTAAAACCTACTTAAGCTTACCTATTTATGAAACTCCTCAATATCAGCTGGTTTATTATAGCACTCATTTTCCATAGGAACAAACTATTTTTTCAACGAAATCATCAAATGTACTATAATAAATCAATCTATCTGATACTTACTTAGCTCTATACTTCCTGCAAGCAAGTTAATTTTCGTTAAAAAGATGGTGTTTAAGCTAATAAAACTAGACTTAAACACCATCTTTATATCAAGATTCAATATATATTTCAATTTTTCTCATGTGAAAATGTTTCATAGGATGATTAATATATCAAAAATAAATTATTCCTATCTAAACAGTAGCAATCTATATATTTGATTGACATATCATTTTAATGATAAACAGCCCATATAAACACATATCCAATCCATACTGCCATTAAAGTAAATGGAACACCAATTCTCATAAAATCTTTGGTTTTAACCTCATATCCATCTTTACGAAGAATTCCGATTGCAGTGATATTAGCAGATGCTCCAATTGGTGTTAAGTTACCACCTAGTGTTGCACCAATTAATAAACCAAAGTAAAGTAAATAAGGCTCGACATTCATCATAGTTGCGATAGAGCTTACTACTGGAAGCATTGTTGCGACATAAGGAATATTATCGATAAACGCAGAGAATATCACAGAAGCAAATACCAGTAAGGTATAAACGATAAAAACATTATCACCAGCTATTAGAACGAAGTATTCGCTGATTTTATTAATTACTCCTGCTTCAGTAATACCTGCAATAACAACAAATAAGCCAGCTAATAATAATAGTGTTTGATAATCTATCTCCTTCAAGGCTTTTATTGCAGAACTGAAATTACCATTCTTTATAATAGACCATATGATACCAACTAAGAAGAAACCAACGCAAATGATACCATTTGTAATAGCTGGCTTATGTGGTATAAAAGAAGCCAAAATTAAAGAAACTACTGTACCACAAAGTAAAATTGTTGGAATAAAATCAGTTACTTTAGTCATTTCTACCACAGTAATTGGTTGCTTTTCTTTTCTAAATATCATGCTTAAGACTAGCAGAGTTGCAACTGCACCAAGCTCTACAGCCCAGAAGATACCTGGTTTACCGTTCATAAAGAAGAAGTCTAAGAAATCCATATTTGCGTAGTTACCAAGTAAGATTGAAGTAGTATCTCCTACTAAAGTAGCCGCACCTTGAAGATTTGAGGAGACAGCAATACTAATTAATACTGGAACAGGAGATATTTTCACTTTCTTTGCAATCGCTAGACCTACTGGTGCAACCATTAATACAGTTGCAACATTATCAACAAATGCTGAGATGACTCCAGCAAAAAGGGATAATACCACGACAGCAGAACAAACGTTTGTTGCCTTGCGAATAAGCAAATCCGACAATAAAGATGGCATTTTTGATTCAATAAATAAAGATACTGTACCCATAGTTCCTGCAATCATCAGTATTACATTAAAGTCTACCGAAGGGAAAACTTTCGTAACTGGAAGTATACCAATTACAACAAATAAAAACGCTGAAGTTATAGCGACAAGGTAACGATACTTAGACAAGCTAAGCATTAATACATATGTTATAATAAATAAAATTAAGGCTGTTATTAACATTTTTCCTCCATAATCATTCGTGTTATTGTTGTATCTACGTAATCATAATCATTCATTAATGAGTAAAGTTATACACTTATTATTTCATCAGAACCATTAGGCAAATACAATAATTTAATCTAAACGTTTATTTTTATTTCTGTCTTATTCTTTAGTATTATCTGCAATTGGTTGCAACTCACTATAACCATCTGCAGAAAATTTATTAGAATCAAGACTAATATCTACTAGCAACCGCGTTAATACGTTTGCTGTACGGCTTGATACCCAATTACTATTAAATTGCATAATTTTATTAAACAAGCAGTACTACCTAAGTGAATTAATCACCCCCATTTTTGCTTTTCACTTTTGTCAAGGTACTGTCAATAAAATATATAATCTATAAATATTATTGGTAGAAAAATACCTTAACCTAATACCGTATTTTACTATATGTATTATATCGTTTCAACATAATTCGACGTTTTTCTGAACAAAATACTAATACCAATGATTTTTCTTAATAAGTTTAAGGTTTCCATATGCCTTTTCCATCCACACACCATAGATACATCACATCCTGTGATATTTATGATACATACTATATAATTTCACTATTAAATGAGTATCTTTAGGTGTAAGATAATGAAAATGACAAGTTATCTAATATGATAACTTGTCTAAAATATAATCATTATAAGATTTATTAAATTTCTTAATTATCTCACTCGTTCAAAGGATAAAAATCTAGTTCCCTGAAATGTTAGTTTACCAACATCTCCTTCTCCTAATAATCCATATTGCTGCCCACTTACACCGAGCTCTAAGCGATCACCACTTTCAAACTGAAAAGTAACAAAATGTAATCCGAATAAATCGTGTGTGCTGTAACTATGTAGCAACTTTTCTTTCATCCACTTAGTCTTTAACTAATTTACTAATAGCCAAGAGATCAATCTCCTGGCTATCTATCTTCTATCATATATTTGATTTTATTTAAATCATATAGTAATAATCTATATCTCAAATTTATTCTAGCTTTAGTATTTAATACAACAACTACTTAAGATAACTATTTATGAAACTCTTCAATATCAGCTAGTAAAGCATCAACATTTTCCTCTTTCGTAGCCCAGCTAGTACAAAAACGCACTGCATTGTGTGTGTCATCAACCTTTGTCCAGAAACTATAGGAATACTTTTCTCCTAAGAAGTCCAATAAACTAACTGGTAAGATTGGGAATTGTTGATTTGTTCTTGAATCATAAAGGAAATGGTAACCTTTCTTAGCAAATGCATCTCTGATTCTCATTGCTTGTGTTATAGCGTGTTCTGAGATCTCTTGATACAAATTATCTGTAAATAATGTTTCAAACTGTAAGCCTAATAAACGACCCTTTGCGAACATACCACCACGAAGTTTGATATTATATCTGAAATCCTTCTGAATAGCTTTATTTGAGATAACAACAGCCTCTCCAAATAGAGCTCCGACTTTGGTTCCACCAATGTAAAATACATCACAATTTGCAGCAATATCCTCAAGGCTTAAATCATTACCTTCGGATGCTAAAGCATATCCTAATCTTGCACCATCGATAAAAAGAGGTAACTCTAACTCTTTACAAGTGTTAGAAAGCTCCACTAATTCTTCTTTATGATAAGTAGTTCCATTTTCTGTTGGATGTGATATGTACACCATACCAGGCTGTACAACATGTTCATGGCTGGAGTCTGCCCAGTGTTCATCGTAATAATCTCTTACTTGCTTTGCTGTGATTTTTCCATCTTCACTAGCAAGGGGTAATACCTTATGTCCAGTTGCCTCAATTGCTCCTGTTTCATGGCAATTAATATGTCCTGTTACTGCGGAAAGTGCACCTTGATATGGTCTAAGAACTGAGCTAATAACGGTGGTATTTGTTTGCGTTCCTCCTACTAAGAAATGTACTGCTAACTCATTATTACCACAAGCTCCCTTAATAAGCTCGCGTGCTTGCTCACAGTAGTGATCTTCTCCATACCCTATTGTTTGCTCCATATTTGTTGAAACAAGTTTAGTTAATATATTAGGATGTGCTCCTTCTGTGTAATCCGATTCAAAACGTATCATGATAACCTCGATTCTTGCGTATTCGCACTATATATTATTTTTTATCAATTATCTGTTCTTCCATCTATCAAAAGCTAATTACTAGTATATTATATCAAATATCATGAAAAGGGACAAATAAAAGATTTTTTTTATCTAGTAATCTTAAGTAATAACTTAACCTGATTATTCACCATACTTCATTTAACCATGCTGGGTTACCACATAGTTATTGTATTTGCACCTTTTTATTACTTCCACCTAAAAAGTGATTCTAAAACAATAGAAAAGAGCTTTACTAAGGCTCCTTTCTATTTCAGCCATTTCTGGTATAATAGATATAGGTTACTATAAATTCAAAAGAAATGGAGTTTATATGAAAAAAAATAAATATCTATTAAAAATAAGTTTGTTTGTTTTTATAATATTTATAGGAGTTATGATGGTATATAAAATTTCTACCCCAGTCCTTAATAATAAAGATATTAAGGATTTCAAAAAAACATGCTCCATGGAATATGAATATATAGATAAGATTAAATTTATATATAATGAAGCAGGATTAGAAATTCAATTTTATACTAAAGACATATCAGACAATGAAGCTAATCATATAGTACGTGCTACACAGAAATTTGTTTCTACTCCAAATTTTCTAGATTATTTTTCAGGGAAATATAGAAAAAAATATAAAAATATAACGAAGCATCTACCTAATGATTACGTCCCTCCTGCAACTATAATAATACATGAAGAAAATAATATTGTTCCTAACTTCAAATATTCTTCAAGTACTCCTTATATTAATTGGAGTTCTATGAACTAATCTTATCTATTAAATAAAAAAGAAGAAAATCATAAGTTTAAGTTAAATTGCGGTTTTCTTCTTTTTAGAATTGAAATTATTTTTTTTGATTTAGAATAAACTTACCCTTTTTTATAATATTTCATCATCTTAGGCGCTATCGCAACCATGGAATCCCTATAGCCAAGTTCCACATTTTCCTCTAATCTCTTTTGCTCAAGGAGAATTGTGCCTGTGCCCCCAATGCGTTCCAGCGATTTTGAAGGATAGATATGAATCGTTTTCACCTGCTTAAGTTCTTCTAATTCCAATCCCTCTTCCTTCTTCTTATCCGATAAATGAACGACTATTGCAAAATCCAACTGATAATCCTGCAGTGGATGGATCGGTACATTATCAATATTTCTATTTGGGTACTCTGCAGCATGAATCCCTCCATCTGCATAACGACATCCCCGGATATTTCTTGGTGGAAATAAATACGGAATCGCACAGGAAGCTAATACTACATCAATCAATTCTTCTTCCTCTAATTGATTCAAAAGAAAATACTCTGGTCTACCTTCATCAATATTATAAGCACATGCATAGAGATCCTTCTTGGATTTTTTAATTACCTTCACATCCACATATTCTTTTAGAAAGTCTTTTACACCTTTTTGTGAAATCAATCCAATATCTCTGGTGTCTAGGTCATTAACGATTGGATTCTCTTCATAACCATGCCTTGCACGCTTGATTAATAAAGGCACATATTCCTTTCGAATCTTTTCCTCATTTATTAAAAATCGAGAGTAGGATAAACTACTCCAGCTATTCCTAACTACTTTAAAATCATTCATTGCAAAAAGGAGTGCATTGACTGAGCCAATACTGGTACCGGAGATTACCTTAATGTTATCTACAAGGTTAAGTTCCCATAATGTCTTAAATACTCCAGCTTCATATGCGCCCTTAGCTCCTCCTCCTGCAAGTACTAATCCTATTTTAGGTTCTTTCATCCAATCAACCACCCATCACATACTATTTCTATTATTTTTTAGCTTATAAAAAAGTATAAAATTGCTACGCCACTCTAGGCTTTTATCAAGTCATAATCTTAAGGAGTATTCTCCTTACCGAAAGTACTTTATCTAAGGAGAATACTTTTAGTCTAACCAAAGGTCCTTTGTCTATAGCTAATACATCACATTGCCAAGCCCCACAGAGGAGTATACCTCCTTAAGGAGCTAAAAAATGGCATCACTCTTTCAGTTGATGCCATTCTACTCTCTATATTGAAAAGTTTCAACTAGGAAGCAAAGAAAACTCTTCTTCCTAAACTAAATAAAAAAATTATCCCTACTTTTCTATAACTCCTTTAATAAAGTTACTGCTCTTTCAATCTCTGTTTTTTCTGTTCGCCAGATGCTATATTCATAAAAACCTTCTAAGCCCATAAAGATGTTCTCTTTCCGATAGACCATAGCACTATTGATGATTTTCTTCCCTGACATATGGT
>NZ_DAMADT010000016.1:12452-13668 GCF_031997925.1 Lachnoclostridium sp.
AGTCCTTTAAGCACTCTTTCCCGGTTACACAGTCATTGGCCTGACCAGAAGTTAGGATAGAATCGATTCCAAGCTCTATAGCCTGTTCTAATGTTATTTGCGGATCTTTACACATATCGAATGCTCTATGTAAGGTGACTGACATATTCCCTGCTTCTTTTACTAAAGCCGCCATCTGTTGCATATTTAGTTCACCATCAGGTGTTAATATTCCTATTACAACGCCATCCGCACCAAATTTGTTATATTGTCGTACCTCTTCTTTTATTATTTCAAACTCATCCTCTGTGTAACAAAAATCTCCAAACCTTGGACGTATTAATACATGAATCTTATTATCGCAACGCTTTCGGACTTGTTGAAACATGGCAAGAGTAGGGGTAGTCCCTCCAATGATTAGATTGGCACAAAGTTCAAGCCGATTTGCACCAGCATTCGTTGCGATAACCGCAGACTCCACACTATCAACACATGCTTCTAAAATAAATTTATCCATAATAACCTCCATTCGGTCTCAATTCTACGAATTTGGGTGGCAGAATAATTATTTACACACTTAAAAACATGCCTGCTTAATATTTCATGTAAATCACACTTCTACCTTTCATTTGCAGCTTGTTTAAGCATATAATAAATTGCTGTCACGCCAGCTCCTGTTGCGCCTTTGTCATCAAATGCATATTGTGGTGTATCACTCCATGCAGTACCAGCAATATCTAAATGAATCCATGGCAGGTCTTCACAAAATTCTTTGATAAATAATCCTGCCGTAATCGCTCCACAACAATCTGCACCAATATTCTTAATATCTGCAACATTACTTTTTATCATCTTTTCATGTTCCTTATGGTATGGAAAACGCAAATAACTTTCTTGTGCAAAAGATAGACCGTCTTCAAACATCCGGTAGAAGGAATCGTCATTGGACATTGCTCCTGCGATGGTAAATCCTAATGCTGACCACACTGCACCAGTTAAGGTTGCGATATCAAGAATCTTTGTAATACCTTCATTTCGTATTCCATAACTCATAGCATCTGCTAAAATGAGCCTTCCTTCTGCATCTGTATTTAGGATTTCAATCGTTTTACCCTGATAAGATTTGATTACATCACCAGGCAAATGGGAGGATTGTGAAATTCGATTCTCGCATAGTGGCAGACAGGCAACCACATTGATTGGAAGCTTTTGCTTTGCAATGGCATGCATTGCTCCA
>NZ_DAMADT010000016.1:13678-76621 GCF_031997925.1 Lachnoclostridium sp.
CCTGCCATATCTCCTTTGATACCAGCCATACTTTTTGCACTCTTTAGACAATAGCCGCCAGTATCACAAGTTACACCCTTTCCAATCAGTCCATAAATTTCTGAATCTTTTGGATTTCCCTGATAACGCAAAATCATAAGGCAAGGCGGATATTCACTGCTTCCTCCAATTCCAAATAACCCTTCCATTCCCATAGCCTTTAATTGACCATAAACAAGGGTCTCTACTTCCACAGGGATATCTTCTACATATTCTTTGATTGTTCTATTAAAATCCATTGGTCGCAAATGATTACCAGGTGTATTCACCATATCTCTTGCAAACTGTATGCCTTTTGCCAAATCTAAAGCTTCTCTTAGATATTCCTGTGCACTATCGGCATTTGATAATCCACCAATTTCATATTGGCATTCAAAAGAATCTTCATTCTTTAAATAACGATAAGAGTAATTACCAAGGGATAAGCCTAACACAGCCTGAATGATAGCCTTCTCTCCAAATTTCTCTAGGAAATAAGAAAAATCAATACTACATGTTGTTATATAATATTCTTTACACTGTTTCGCTATTTGGGCAAAGATTTCTTTTACTCCTAGTAAAGTAAGCTCTTTTTCTTTCCCACAACCGATGTATAATACTGCGCTACTCTCCTGTGGTAGATAAAAACTTTCAAGAAAAGTCCCTTTTAAAAAATTCTTTAACGGAATCGGATGTTGCTTCTCTTGTATCTGACCCTCCAAGATAAACTCCACTGTATTTGTTTGATTCATAATATCTTTTAATACTATCATAGTTAGAACACGCCTTCCTTCGTTATAAATTCTATATCATTTGACCAAAGCGTTTGCCTGAAACGTTACTTGCTTCAGATACAATAATCAGCGCTTTTGGATCTTCACGCTGAATCCTTCTTTGTATTCTCGCACAATCTGCTTTATCAGCGGCTCCCATAATGACACGCTGGGTTTCACTTGTATAGCCACCTTCCCCTTTAAGGATTGTAATCCCTTCCTTTTCTTCTAAGAAGATACATCGGATACGATCGGTACACTCACTCATTACGATGATTAGCCCTTTCGCATTTGCACTACTTATTAACTTGTTCATGAATAATCCGGCAACATAGACGGTAACAATTGCATAAAGAATGCTCTCTATATTACGATATACAATACCAGATGCCAATACAATTATGCAGTTAATACCTGAAGAAACTGTCCCAACATGCAACTGAGGGAACTTTCTTTGCAAAATTAACCCGATCAGTGTAATACCTCCTGTGTCTGAGGTTCCAAGATAAACCATTCCTTGCCCAACCCCCAGAAATGCTCCTGCAAATAAAGCGGCTAATAAAGGATTCCCCTGATAATGAGGTAAAATTGGCTCTAACAAATCAGTCATGAGGGAAAGTAGTAAGATACTACATACCGCTTTCCATACAAATACAGGTTTAAATATCTTCTTTTTCCAAACAATTGCTAATAGTGGCAGGCTAAATAATGTACAAAACACACCAATTGGAAAGCCCGTTACATAGTTTACCAAGATAGCAATACCACTAGCCCCTCCTGGTGCAATTTTCGCCGGTGCTGCAAAGGACCTCATTCCCACAGTATATAAAAAAATACCTATCACGTTTAGCAGTATTACCATGCCTGTTTTTTGCTCTTTCATCCAAAACCATACCTTTCTACCCTTGGTAACTTTTAGCACAGGCAAATGTGTAAAAATTCAATTACTTATTTATCTTATCTAATATCTTTAGTATCAGAGCTACACTGCCCACATTATAACCGGCACAACTATATACTCCGGTACACCCTTGATTTAGCGTAACTAATAATGGTAATTTTTCAGGGTCTACATACATTCTTCTTGCTACTGGCTCAGCATGTTCTAACTCAGAGTCAAAATAAACCTGAATATTTGGTATTTTTTCCAATACCTTTTTCAGCGTATCATTCGTTAGAGCTTCCTGATCCTTTACTATAAATAAAATGTTACCATGAAACTTCTGTAATTCTGTTTCTTTTTCTAACATTTCATTTAATACATGCTCTGTTGGCTCTTTTCCTTCATCAAGAAAAGCTAAAATACCGTTCTTCTGATTCATTAGTCCAGACAACCAATATTCCTTCTGACCGTCTGAAATTTCAAAGTCCGCAATTTCATTTTCTACGAGCAAATCTTCTAATTGATTCTCTCTTAGATTCATCTGAATTCGTTTTTCTTCGTCTGACTGAATCTCAAATGTCCGAACTGCCACATGTTGATTTCCATTCGGCATTCGAGTCGTCACAATTAACCTATAAATTCCCGCTTCTAAAAGAAGTGATAACTCCTTATCCGGGAATTTTAAACCCTCATAATCCAAGGTAAGGTACTCCCCTTCCTGTAATTTTCCAAGGGTAAAGTTTTGACCATAAGTCCACTTCTCTTTCTCCTCCACATGAAGAATCAGATTCCCTCTTCCTAGTTCATGTAGAATCAAATCATGAGATATCTTTTCGTACTCATTTGTCTCTATGGATTTATCTTTGCTTTGATTAAGCGGTACACAAAAAACCTTTCCATCAAAAAATTCAGGTTCCATGGTAACCTTATTCAAACGAGCTGGAATTCCAAGTGTTCGACAGATCGCAACAAATAATATTTTCTGACTTAAAGCATTTCCTTGTTGCAATTTTAAACAGCCAATTGGCGTTGCAGTAATCGTCTGATAGTCAAATTCTTTTTGATATTTAATTATCTCTTTAATATAAACCCAAATACAGTTTGGGTCAATTATGAATTTATGCTTTGTATCCTCATCAAAATAAGAATTGATATAGCTACGATAAGCAGTTAATTCTTCGAAATAGATTCGCGGACAAGCGATGTATTCCATAGCAAAACCATATTCATATGCAAAGCTATCTTCAATTGCTATGCTATCTTCATTTACTATGTTATCTTCATTTACTATGCTATTTTCATTTGAAATACTATCTTCATTTACTATACTATCTTCATTTACAATGCTATCTTTATATTCAAATAGATACTTATATCCTCTTTTCCTTGCTTTTAGATGGTCTTCTAACACACTGGCGGAAACATCTTTATAATCTTTTATCTTCAGCGTTTTTAATAAAGCTAATCGATCCGGATTATCATCTACGCTTAAGAACCGGTAAAGCTCCATAAAGTTACCCTTAGCAAAATGTAAGATTTCCTTTGCTTCTGGTACTTTTTCAGCCAAAGCTTCATCATAATAACTCTCAATTCGATTTTCCCGAAGTACCTTAGCTTCTCTTAGTCTGTTTCGATTGGTAGTTTGCTGCTCCCTTGTCAGATTAAACTGGTACCTGATACTATCTTTTGGAGCCTCCACTTCATAAGTCTCCCACGTATCTGTTACCCAGTCTTTCTGATAAAGATTTTTATTTAAGATGAGGGTTATCTCCTCTAGTGTCCCCACATGCCCCATTCCTTCAGTAAAGAATCCATCCTTGAACGCTCTGATATGAATATCACCTAAACCTATTGTAATACTCACACTTCCTTCTTCATTCGTATAAAGTTCTGTCACAGACGCAAATTCTGCATAATTTAGTATCTCAAAAGATACCCTAGCACCATTTACCGGTGCCAGATCCTTATCTTTAACGAATATCTTAAAACAACGTGTCTTAGCATACGTAGATGTACTATTATAATAGGACAATAAATCCTCTTTTCCTATATGTTCTTCCATTGATTCACTGCGATAGTCAGAAAAAGTACGGCTATGCACTAACAATGCTCTGCTGGAAGCATTTAAAAACCAGCCTTTATTCAATACTTCTTCTGGTTCACAAGCTCCAAGAAAGCACCATGTACCATCGACGAACACCTCAACCCAGGCATGATTATCATCACAGTGAGCCCATCTAGGCGTATAGACCTGTCTTGCAGCAATACCTACACTACGAAACGCTGTTACTGCAAAGGTAGACTCTTCTCCACACCTTCCTTTTCCAGAATAATATACCGTTATCGGAGAAATCGTTCTGCTATCCGATGCTTCATAAGTTGCATTCTCCGCACACCAGTAATTGATTTCTAAAACCGTCTCCGTCATGCTTTTCTCTTTGACTCTATCTTTTAGCTGTTCATAAAAGAACTTCCTGCATTCTGTAATATACTCTGAATTCACCCGAGGATAGAATACATAATGGATAAAATAATCCTCTGGTAACTGCCTCGTCCATTCCATATGTTCCCGTAACCAGATTGCATGGGTAACATAACTTAGAAAGATCTTAAAATCGTATTCTCCTGCATCTCTAGCTGGCATAGTACCATAGAGAAATTCTAATAGAATTCTTTCCTCTCTCCCACACTGTGTTAGCTTTTCCATCAGTTTGGGAAGTATTGGCGCATACACTGCTTTTCTCTCTTCAAACTTTTTATTTGCATACTCTTCTAATTGTGCTGAAAACATAGTGTCTCCTTTAATTATACTGAAAACTTGATGTCTCCTTATATTCTATTGTTCTGACATACCATCTGCATAATAACTTGGTGGCAATCCCATCACCCTTTTGAAGGCTCTTCGGAAGGAAAAATCACTGCTGTATCCTACCATCTCTGCCACATCTTTAATTGTTATATTTTGTCGTAACAATTCGCAAGCCTTTTTAATTCTTTCATTTTCTAAATATTCGCTGAAACTAACTCCGAACAGAATTTTAAACTCCTTATATAATTTATTTTCTGCCATACCATAACTTTCAGCAAATGACGCAAGATTTAACTCTGCATTGGTATACATTTCTTCCACCAATGCCCTTATCTTTTCCTTCTTTTCTTCCGCTTCCTTTGTCTCTTTTTGTTTTTGTCTATTCTTGATACAAGGAAGCACTTCTATTAGAACGTAATAAATATCCTCTAAATTATTAGCTTCTGTGATACCGTCTATTACCTTCTGGTAGTCACATTCTTCTTCCCTGAGTGCTCGAATTACCGTACCTCTTACTAATTCCATCAAGTAATTAATCATAATCAAAGACAAATTACGATAGGTAAAATTCTCATACTGAATCATTTGAAATAAATCTTTTAATTCTTCCTGATTTCCTTGCTTAATGGTCTTTACCAAGTGTAATTCAGTTTCTACTGGAAAGAAGAAAGTCTCCGTATTTTTGGGCATTTCTTCTTTACTAAGAGGCATACGGATATCATGGAATCTTATATATTCACAAACTTCCAGTGCATCTTCAAAGGACTTTGCAATCTCTAAGGTAGTGCTTACTTCCTTTCCAATACCAATATAAGTTTCCAAATGCTTTTCATTCGATAGATTAATTTCTACTTCAGCTAAAACATCACGAATCACTGGTAGCATATTGTCGCCATCGATTGGAAAGATGATTGCAAACGTATAATAATCGATGTTACAGAACTGATGCGGAATAGAAATCTGATTTCTAACAAAATTAATCATGGATAAGCTGATTTCATTCCAGTTGCCATACTCCACATTCATTACACTATGATTTAACATAATAACTGCGGCATAATAGCACTTACCAGATAAGTAGATATCTGCAGTTTTCATGTCCTGACGAATCTCCTCCTCTGTCAGATAGCCACCAAGGATGATTTTACGAATTACCGCTGTTTTCATAAAATTTCGTTGCAGAAGAATCGTTGTTTGAAGATTGGCAGCGCTTTCTAGAATAAACGGAATCCCCTCCCAGAAACTCATCCCGGTTTTGCCATCCCCTGCTGCCTTTCCAAATTTACCTTGATATTCGCCAAATGCTACAACTACACTGCGTCGTTTTCTCCATAATGCAATACAGGTAAGAAAACCAGCAAAGATAGAAACCACACAAAGTGCGATGATTAAGTATTTCATAAACCCAACTTGTCCGAATACGATACTCTTCGGTATTAAAACAACATAGGTAAAGATGGACTCTTTCACTTTTGACAGTATGTACTTTTCACCTTTAATTTTGATAATACCGTCCTCTTTAGCAATTAACTTAGGAAGCGGAATGTCTTTTATGTCTAAATTCGTATTTGCACCGTACATCGCTTTACGTACTAAGCCGTCACGATTCATGACTAAGGCAATCCCTTCCTCCTGCATAAAGTTGGTTTTTAATTTCTCGTGAATGAGTTCTTCATTGATTGCTATTACAATCGTTCCTTCTACTTCTCCAAAACTTCCGTATGGGAATGACTGCGCAACTACCATTTTATTATTATATTTTCCTTCATCAAATTCTAAAAAAGTCTTATTATAAAAGGTATCACTAAATTGGAGCGCTAACTCTTCATAAGTAACCTCGTTAAAACTTCCCAAGGATTCATATGCCCGATTATCCGCTGGGACAACGGATTTATTCTTCATGATCCATGATCCGTCTTTAAAAAAGATATAAACATCCCCTATTACAGCATTAATCGCTGAATAATCAGGCAGCGCTGAACTAAACATATACATGTCATAATATTGCGCTTTCTTATTTTTTACTTTTGTACTAAGAGTTTTAAGTTCTTTCATATTACTTATGTAAGTTGCTAGGTTTCCTGCTTCTATGTATCCACGCGTAATTTCAAGCGCTGTCGTATTTAACGTCGTATTCATCTTTTCCTTCTGCACTTTTAATAATAAATCTGTAGATGCAAAATAAATCAAGATAATTGCAATAAATGGAGCTATTAAAATAGATAAATATGATACCAATAAATTCATCGATAGATGATTCACTTTTCCTGTAATATATTTACTCATAAGTTTTCTCTCATTCTTTCGTTGCCTTTTATTATTACTCATATTATACTATAAAAAAGCTTATACTTCTAGAAAACTCCCATTAAAACATAAAAAAATGCGCTTCACAAACTTTTCCTTTTCATGAATAAGGACAAAGGTTACATACAATAAAATGTTGAAAACAGCAAAGTACAGAAGACAACCAAACGCAAATAACGTATCATCTTAAGAAGTCTTTAAGTGAATTGCACACAAACGTAAGAAAGAGGAGCGATATGAAGAAAAAAACAACTAATAGCATAAAATGTATTAAAATATTTACAGAAAAAGAAACTTTCTATGATGGTCCCTTTTTAGAATTACCCATTCCAGATCAAGTCATCATCAATAAAAGTATCTTATTTTATAATGACCCGACTCCATGCTTTATCCATCGAGGTGCTGTCCGTTATCGTTTACTCACAGAGATGGAACATGAGCTGTTAAGTTGTGAAGTTACTACTTCAAACGGTACTTTACAAAGTGAACAATTGGCACTTTTTTGTAGCTATACTTCGTTTCCTCCTGCTGCCATCATAGAATTAAGCCTTGAATAACACGCTATATTAAAAAGAATACAACAGCAAAGAATAAAAAGAGAATGCCATTGATTAGTTTTATATAAGGCATGTAGTGAAGAACTATATCTGAAGTAGCAATTACACTTTTCCCTTTTGCAATCATAATCAGAAGCAGGAGGGATGGTATACATAAAGCAATCGCATAACTAAATATTTCAAATCGAATCCACGCACTTTCACTACTTGACTTTAATAGTGATAATAAAGTAGCCGCATAGATTTGACCAGTACAGAAAAATTCACCTAAAGAAATTAGAAAGCCTAATAGAAGGATAACAACCCCAATCTTTTGATACAAATGACGATTGATACTTGCAATCTTTGTCTGATTCCATTGACGAAGGACTTTTGGCAGTTGTAAACGTATCTTCCCATACTCACCTCTTATCGTATGGTATAAGTCAAGAAAGTTCAGTAATGAAAGCAATACAGCAAAGATACATAGAATCCACTTCAGGATTCCAAACAAGCTATAAAAGGTCGCATCTGCGATTTCAAATATCGAAAATAGTCCAATCCCCATCACAAAATAGGCGATTACTTTCCCTGTTAAATAGATGAGGCCATTCTTAAAAATTCCTAGATTCATCCCCAGAAGAATGGACAGTAGTAAGAAAAACATAGAGAGTGCACATGGGTTTAGTCCATTGATCACACCAGTTCCTACCACCCTACCTAATTCTAACCAAGGATTTCCCTTTCTGTCCTGTTTATAATTTACTTTGTTTTTCATTAATTCTGAGGAACTACCTGATTTTCCACACTGTCCTAGTTCCCACCACTGCTCTTTATCAAATAGGTCAATAATATCTGCCGCCCCTGATGCATAGGCTCCATTGTAAAATAAAATCGGTACTTGTTGTTCTTCACTTGGTACTTGATATACTCTGAAATACTCAAGCAGGATATCAGTATTTCCTTCTTCTATGATATTTACTTCTTGAATGGAAATAGAAAACTTATTTTTCTGAATTTCATTTTTTACCTTCTCACACTGCGTACAGGAAAAGGTGGTGAAAAGTATATAGGAATCCTCATTTGGTAACATTTCTTCTATAGAGTTTCCTATATCAGAAGTACTGTCGCTGTTATTGTAATTGTTACCTTCGATAATTTTGTCCTTATATTTATTACCATCAGCCTTATCAAAGTTATTACTGCCACTGTAGTTGTTACCATCGATTTCATCAGAGCTATTACTACCACCGTAGCTAGTATTGTCACCTAACCCATCTTCCAATGACAAATACTTATCTTTCACAAGATTAAAAATTTCTGTTTCTATCTCCTCATAACCCGAAACCAACTGATCTCCTATCATCATCACCGGACAGGAAACTTTAGTCTTACCTAAGGAAAACTCCTCTAGTATGGAGAGATATTTTTCTCTTCCTTGTGTCTGCATCGTACTGTAAATCTGAAACTCATAGGGATACTCCTCTTTATGAGGTAGTAATTGCTGTTTCACGATATCGATAAAATACTCTTCTTCATGGCATGATTCGCAAGGGTTGTCATGAAAAAAATATATCATAACAACCTCTTTCGCTTCCACTCCCCTTGGAATCATACATACAAATAGCAAACAAAAGAATAAGAAAGTTTTTAATCTCATAGGCTATTAGTCTTCCATTTCTACTTCTAAAACATAGTCGATATTGTCTGGTAAAAGAGGATTCGGTCCTAAATTCGCAAATACGATATCAGGATAATCACTATGTACCCAGCTAGTTGAGATTGGAATCTCATATCCTGAAGCTAATGCTCTGATTTTCTTCACTTTATTTTTCTCTAATCCCATCAAAGGTACCGGTCCGATGGTATTTTCAAACATATGGAAATAATATTTGTTTCCCTTTCTAGTGACACGTCCATAATCTGGTTTTGGTACATTTGCAATGCCGCATCCATAGATGCTATCATGGTTACGTTTCATCCATTTACCAATCTGAGATAGGATTTCTACGGATTCTTCTGGGATATTTCCATAGACATCAGGTCCTACATTAAGTAGCATGTTACCACCTTTTGACACACATTCTACAAGTTTCTTAATCAACATAGGTGCTGGTTTAAAGAACTTATCTGTTCCATGGTATCCCCAGTTGTTGTTCATGGTAATACATGCTTCCCATACCAATGGATTACCGTTCACATCTTTTATGCCTTCTGGCGGAATAATTTGCTCTGGACTTACAAAGTCACCATGATATGGAGTTGGGTTACCTTCCGCTAAGGACCCTTTGCCTTCCCCACTTGCTTCAAGACGATTATCAATAATTACTTGTGGTTGAAGAGTTCTAACCATATTCATGAGTTTTGTTGCACCCCATTTTTCCCCTCGCATATCATCATAGGAGAAATCAAACCACAGAACGTCCAGTTTTCCATAATTCGTGCAAATCTCTTCTACTTGTTTATGAAAATACTCAACGTAACGGCTAAAATCACGATTCTCATTACCACAATTCTTATCATTTCTCATTGGATGAATTCGGTCGCCGTAATGCGGATAGTCTTCATGATACCAATCTAGTAATGTAAAATAGAGTCCAACTTTTAAGCCTTCTGCACGTACCGCATCCACATATTCCTTCACAAGATCTCTTCCTGCTTTTGTATTTGTTGCTTTATATTCTGTATATTTACTGTCAAACAAACAGAATCCATCATGATGTTTTGCTGTAAGGACAACATATTTCATTCCTGCATCTTTCGCAAGCTTTGCCCATTTTTTAGGATCATAATCTCTTGCATCAAATTCGTCAAAATACTTCTGATATTCCTCAATTGACATCTCTTCCGTACTTCGAATCCACTCTCCTCGTGCTGGAATTGAGTATAAGCCCCAATGAATAAACATTCCAAATCTAGCGTCCTGATACCATTCCATTCTCTTGTTATAATCATCTCTATTAAACTGATACATGTTTTTCCCTCTTTTCCGTTTTTTGTACAACATAAGTTTGTGGTTGCAGCACAGACACAAACTTGCTGAGTGAAAGATTTATCATAAACCTTTAACCAAACCTTTCAATACTTTCAAATCTTTCAATCCTTGCAAGCCATCAAACCTTTCAAGCCTTTCAGAACTTTCAATCCTTTAAATCATCCTTTCACAGCTCCAATCATAACCCCTTTTACAAAGTGCTTCTGCACAAATGGGTAAATACATAACACCGGAACTGAGGCAACTACAATTGTAGAATACTTTAATAAATCCGTCAGACCACGCTGGGCAGCTAAAGCTGAGGCGTCACTAATCATCGTATAATCAATCTTATTTAATATTAAGATGTCACGTAAAACAATCTGTAAAGGTACCAGAGCCTGATCCTTCAAATAAATCATAGCATCAAAGTAAGAATTCCATTTTCCCACGCCATAATATAATGTTAATACCGCAATAATTGGCTTTGAAAGAGGAATTACCACACGTAATAAGTACTTAAATGGAGTACATCCATCGATTTGACCTGCCTCATAAAGCTCATCTGGAATAGAGTTAATAAAATACGTTCGACAGATAATCATAAAATAAGTCGACATCGCCGATGGTATGATAAGCGCCCATCTTGTATTTACAAGTCCCAAACGATTCACTAACATATAAGAAGGAATTAAGCCTCCACTAAAATACATGGTAAATATAAATATCATAGCTACTTTATTCCTAGCAGTAAACTCTTTCCTAGACAACGGAAACGCACAAAGGATTGTCATCAAAATATTGACTGCAGTTCCTACAATCATGTAAAAGAAAGAATTTGAGAATCCTGTCATGATGTTTTTATTCTTAAATACCGCTTCATAGCCACGTAACGTTGGCCTTACTGGCCATAGCCATACCTCATTTGCAATGACTGCCTGTGAGTCTGAAAATGATGCACTAACAATATAGATTAGTGGTAATAAGACAATTAACATGGCTAGGGTTAATAATATATAGATAACTACAATAAATATCTTATCTCCGATTGGAGCCTTTGAAAATTTCTTCTTTTCTGTTTTCATATGCTCCCCCCTTTACCACAGACTAGTTTCTGTAATTACTTTAGAAAGCTTATTCACCGTAATTAACATAAGAAAACTAACTAAGGACTGAAACAGTCCTGCTGCTGTGGAGAAACCATAATCAGCGTTGACTAGACCAACCTTATAAACAAATGTTGCAATAACCTCTGATCTCGCTATGTTCATACTGTTTTGCATAAGGTAAACTTTATCAAATCCAATGTTAATCATATTACCACAAGCAAATATTAGCATCGTTACTATTGTCGGACGGATTGCCGGCAAATCTACATGCCATATTCTCTTCATTCTGCTCGCTCCATCCACGATTGCAGCCTCTTTTAATTCAGGGCTAACTCCGGAAAGCGCTGCTATGTAAATGATTGCAGAATATCCGGTAACCTGCCAGACACCACTCCAAACATATAAACCTCTAAATATATTCACGTCTCCAAAAAAGTTGACTGGGCCTACACCAAATAAGCCTAACAACTTATTAATAATACCAATACGCAAATCTGCCATTTGCATTAACATACCAACCATAACGACAGTTGATATGAAATAAGGTGCATAAGTAACCATCTGAACCGTCTTTTTAAATTTTACTGCTTTGATTTCATTTAATCCCACCGCCAATAAAATCGGAATTGGAAAACTAGCAATTAAACTGTAAAATCCAAGTACTAAGGTATTCCAAATCACTTTAGAACTGGATGGGGAAAGCAAAAACTGCTTAAAATACCGTAAGCCTACCCAATCGCTTCCCAAAATACCTTTTTTAATACTATAATCCTTAAATGCCAGTATAACTCCTCCCATTGGAATATAAGCAAATACAATCGCATATATCAAAGGGATTGCTATAATCACCCAAAATTGCCAGTTTGAGTTTTTCATTTTATGCTTTTTTTCTCTACTCATCGTCGCTCTCAAAAGACAACCTCCCTTAGAAATGGGGGGCTGCTAACCCTTATGTAACAGCCCCCTTGATTCTTATATCATTCTTTTACTTACCCATCTGTCTATCATATGCTGTTTGATATACTTCTAGCAAAGTAGGTAAACCGATATTATCAAATCCTTTCACATAGGAATCCCAGTCTTTTTCAAATGATTTACTTCCAGTAATGAAAGCAACTTTATTCTCTTCAATATAGTTCTGAACTTCCACACCAATTGTCTGAATCTTCGTAGATTCTTCATCCGTTAATTTTAACGTTGGTAAGATATCCAAATCACCTTTTTGTGCAAATGGCTCCATCTTTTCCTTGGTTGCATCAAATAAAAGTTTCTCAAGCCCTTCTGCTGTACCAACATCTACATTCGCATCCGTTGCCTGACCTAAACGGAAGATTGCTGGACGGTATGCAATATTAACATCCTGCCAGTCGTGATTTTGAGTTTCTGCTGAATAAGGATTTAAGATTTCATAAAGCGCTGGTTCACCATTTAGACCAACCTTACCATCTGGATTCATCATCCAGTCTTTTCCTTCCTCTGCACCAAACTGTGCAGATAAAGAACCTTGATAGGTAAAGAAGAAATCAGCCCATCTTAAAGCAGCTTCTGGATATTTACATTTATCCGTAATCATAAATGAACCTTCTTCTACTCCAGAATACTTCATGTAAGTTGCATTTCTAGTACCATCTGGACCTGCAAGTGGAGACATTGCTTGATAGTGTCTGTATGCTTCGTTATTTCCTGTTGCATCAAACATATCAGATATTGTTCCTGTTGGAATAAAGAGGATTGGTTCCCCTTCCTGATTAGCTAATGTTCTTAATTGTTCTCCATTCTGTGTAAAGTTACCATCATAAATTGCACCTAGTTCATATAGGCTGTTCATATATTCTAATGCTTTCTTATACCCTTCCGTATTTGCGATTGTAATGACCTTTCCGTCTTTCGTTACGGCAGTCTCATCGCGGTAAGGCTGTGTTTTACCAGGTTCAAAGGTAAAGGAGTTTACTAAAAACTCTTCAAAACGCACATGCCATCCACTGTTTGCTCCACCAATCGCAATACCATTCGGGTTAATTTCTAGGAATTTCTTACATACATCATAAAATTCATCCGTAGTTGTTGGTACATCAACACCCATCTTTTCTAACCAGTATGTATTCACCCACATCTTCTTCGCATATTGGCAGTGATAACATTCATTCAGACCAGCAAGCGAATAAAAATGTCCATCCGTTTCTCTTGTAGCACCGAGATACTGCCCCATTGCAGCCAAGTAATTCGGTGTATTTTTCTCATTAATATAGTTATCCAGCTGAATTAAGATGCCTTCTTTTACCCCGTATTTGGCTATATTAGGACTTACATACATGATGATATCGGGATAATCGTTCGTACTTAACGAAAGATTTAATTTTGTTTCCCAATCATCTCTTGAACCAGTTTCAAATTTCATCTTAATGCCGGTCTTCTCTTCCATGAATTTTGTAAAATCATTGGTTACAAAATTCTCAACGTTCGGCATTGCCAAGCAAAAGATTGTCATTTCGATTGGTTCTTTCACAATCGGATATGTACCAGGTTCCGTCAAAATACTTGTGGAATCCTTTACCTTTTCCGAACCAGTACTTTCTGACTTACTACATCCCATAACGCCCATGATCATCATGGTGATTAGTAATAAAGCAACTACTTTTTTCATTTTTAATTTCTTCATTAAAAACCCTCCTCCTATACTTTTCATTAATTGTTCTATTATTTTCTCTTTTGTATGGTTCAATCTTATGAAAAATAGCTAAGTATTTCTACAGACATTTTTGATTTGAGGCATACAATTTTGTATAAAACGTATATAAATACAGGCTTTTGCATCGGATTCTATGCTAATTAGTATAAAAAAATCCAGTAGCGGTTGCTACTGGATTTTAATGGCATTCTTTTAAATAAGAAATGTAATTGCTAACTCATTATTTAGTATTCTTAAATAATTTTCGTAACGTGAACTATTGTAATGATTGTGATTAAAGACACAACTAGATTATATACTTCTTTTTCATGCTTATATTTGTACTATCTAAAACGGTCAAAAGAAAGAAATCTGGTCCCTTGAAAAGTTAATTTACCTACATCTCCTTCCACCAACAAACCATATTGTTCGCCACTCACTCCTAGCTCCATACGATCTCCACTGTCAAATTGAAACGTAGCAAAATAATAATTGGAATAACTAGTATGGACAGTGTTATCTGCATGATGATGGTCATGATGTGATGTACTCATTCGTTTTGTAACCACACTTGCTTCTACAGTTAACCTTGGTGAATTGTTGTTTTTATGCCAATTTTTGATATTATAAATAATTACGAAAACAATCAAACCTAGAATTAAAAAAAATACAATATAAAATAACGAAAAGAATCCTCCCACCATTCTAGGAACCCCAAATGGATCATTAAACATAAAAGCCCCTCACTTTATATATTTTATTTTTGTTGATACTTCATATATCTTATTGTTATTTTATGACAAAAGTGTGTTATATGATTGTGATGAAACGTAATACTTAACCCCATTAATTTGAATCGAAACATGAAATGTGATATAGTTATGTTAGTACTAAAATACGCTCTTGTCAATTGAACTACTGTATTTGTTTTTATCATGTTGAAAAAATATAATATTAAAAATCTTTATCCTAAAGCAGGTCGATACACTGGAGTTAGTATATACTTTTGGACACAAAAAGTTTAATATTGATAATTTTTTATATGAATAAGGTTGTCTAATTTAAACGAAATCATAGAATTGAGGGGGATACATAATGGAAAATGAAACCTATCATCAGAAAAAAGCAAAAGAAAATATCATAAAATTAAGGGAACTTTTAACACAACTCCCCCCTTGGTTAAAAGATTTTTTCCGAGGAATAGAACAATCTACAGAACCTAGAACCAGAATAGCCTATGCCATTGATTTACAAACCTTTTTAGAATTCTTACAATCACAGAATCCTAGCTTTCAAGATAAACCTATCAAAGAGATCCCACGAGATATTTTAACTTTATTAAAATCGACGGATATTGAAGAATACTTAGAACATCTAAAATATTATAAAAACGCTGATGGAAAAGAGTTTATCAACAATGATCGTGCAATAAAACGCAAACTCTCAACCTTACGTACTATGTATAGTTATTATCATAAGAATAAAATCATAGATGAGAATCCGGTACTTCAAGTTAATATGCCAAAAATTCATGAAAAAGCTATCGTTCGTCTTGAAACCAATGAAGTAGCTGAATTATTAGATGTTGTTGAGACAGGAAGTAAACTAACAGACACTCAAAAAGTATTTCATGAAAAGAATAAAGTCCGTGACCTAGCTTTAATTACCTTACTTTTAGGAACTGGTATCCGAGTATCTGAGTGTGTTGGCCTTGATTTAACAGATGTTGACTTTGATAATGATCGCATTAAAGTAGTTAGAAAAGGTGGTTCTGAATCTTATGTGTACTTTGGAGAAGAAGTTCGTGAAGCACTCCTATCCTATATGGAAGAACGAGACCAAATTATCGCAGTTGACGGTCATGAAAATGCACTCTTTCTTTCTTCAAGAAGAAGCCGTATCAGTGTTCGAAATGTTGAAGTTTTAGTAAAGAAATATGCACAAACAGTAACAACCCTTAAGAAAATCACACCACATAAGCTAAGAAGTACTTATGGTACTTCGCTTTATCAAGAAACAGGGGATATTTATCTGGTTGCTGATGTCTTAGGCCATCGTGATGTTAATACCACGAAGAAGCACTATGCTGCTATAGAGGATGAGAGAAGGCGAAGTGCTAGGGATAAGGTGAAGTTAAGGGAAAAATTATAGCTGAAAAAAACTGAGTGCTCAAACTGTAGACACAGCTTTGTCATCTTAATATCAGGCAACGTATATTTATACAACAACAGCCATAGGTCATATCAAAATCGAACCTATGGCTGTAAAACTAAATTGAATTAATTGCTTAACATTATGCTTATTTTCGGAGCGAGGCATTATATCGGTGAGTGTATACAAACCATGTAATGCTTGCTGTTAATAATGCCGCCGAAATCAAAGCTGTAAGAACACTATATGTTTGCCAAATAAGTATCGCTGACCAATCATATCCTAAGAATATTGGGAAGGCACAGCACATTATACACAGAATCGTAGCGATTAGCAAAATAACTGTTACGATTTTTATCTTTTTTGTCATTGGCTGCCGTTCATTCGTCTTCCTTCTGCGTAATCCTAAGAGAAAGAACAGAACGGCCAATAGGCAAAGAACAATTGTGGTAGACGACAAAATGATGTCCAAAAGCTGTGTGCCACTGATTTCATATGACTGCGTTAGATTGCCGTCTAATATATCTTTAACTTTTAGTACCAGGCTGATATTGGTATTTGCGCCGTTGGTCAGCAAGCAGACGGCTGTTCGTTCATTTGGCAGTATGGCCACTTCGGTTCTGAAATTGGGATTGCCCCCTGAGTGCTCTATGATTGTTTGGTCGGCGTTTACCGACCAGCCCGCCGCATAATACATTTCGTTGACAGCCGGAACAGACATATCACCCTGATGTGATTTTTCGATAACCCTATGGAATATTTCGGGTACGTCCTGCACAATCCCCATCTGTATGCCCATCCAACGCGCCATATCTTTTGTACAAGAAATGATGTAGCCTGCGGGTTTATTCCCGGCATAATCCGGCGCGTTATATGGAGTTGTCATAAAAAAAGAAGAACGGTAGCCCTGTGCTAACAGCCCGGTGGCCCTAGCATCTTCTTTATAAACATACGTCTGGTGAAGATCTAACGGCTGAAATACCTGTTCCCTCATAAAGTCTTCATAGCTTTGTCCCGACACAATCTCAATAACCAAACCCAATACGTCATAATTAACAGTTCCATAGTTATACTGCTCACCGGGAGGGAATGCTAATTCAGCATCTACCAGCATTTCCACAGTCTTTTGCAGCAAATCCGGCGTATTGCCTTGTGGAATATTTTGAGTATGCCTACTATTTGTTAAGCCGCTGGTATGGTGAAGAAAGTTATTGAGTGTAAGGCTTTGCATATCAACAGGTTTCCCTTGATACTTTAACGTAAACCAAGGTAAATATTTCTGAACAGTGTCATTCATTGAAAGCAGTCCTTGCTCTTCCAACAGCAGAATACCCATGCCGGTAAAAGCTTTACTGACCGAGGCCAACTCATATAGTGTATTTTCACTTGCAGACAACCCCTTTTCACGGTCTGCATACCCGGAAGAAAAGTAGAACACTTCATCATCAGCAAGTATTGAGATTGACATTCCCGGTACACCTGATATACGACAGGCATCATCCAGCAACGCTTGTATTGCCGCAGATTGCGCATCTGACAACGCATAACTTTGTGTTGCGGATCCTGAGATTAATATAAGTACCGTTAATACAAAAACAATAGTCTTTTTCATAAACTCTCCATTTTGAATTATCCTTTTAATAAAACTAGGCGTATGAATACATTCAGGAACATCAACTTAGATAATATTGCTACTTACTACTGAGTGAATTGCAAAATTCATCCAATGCAATAAGTAACATTTTATATCCGGTTCTATGTTGCCAAAATGATTTATTCTGATTCATTACGATATTTTTAAATTCATTATAACTTATGTATTTTACAGCCTGTACTTCTTCTTGCACATTAACCTGATCAATATCAAAATTTTCCTTTAATACAATCCATCCCATTTGACTTTCACCAAAATGTTAAAACTCTTGTGTAATACCTGTTACCTCATTACAAATTTTTAAGATAAACTCATTTGTGATGTCTGACTGATGTTCTACCAGTATAGGGATAGTATAATTTACCACTGGTAGCTTTTCTAAAATTCTTCTCTCCAACTGTTTTCGTTCTCTAAAATATTGGTACATCCCCTCAATGCCTTTTAATCCACTTTTCTTTCCATAGGGAGAATTTTCGATATATTCGGCAACACGATTTTCCCAAACTCGATTTCCCTCGTCATCTACACGTTCCCTCGCTGCTCTTTCAATTGCTGTATTTACGTCCACATCAAGATACAGAATAACAGGATTGAGGTTTTTAACAGCTTCTGAGAGCTTAATAATGTAATTGGTTATGGCTTCTTCCTCTGCTCCCCGAAATAGTAACAACTCATTGACAGCATTTTGTAATAAGGCACACTCAAAAATTTGAATGCCAGTTGCCTCTTTACCGAATTTTTCCCAACGACTCTGATGGATTCCACTAAAAAGCTCCATATTTACGCGACCATCGTAAAGTTCCTTCGATTCAAAATAAGAAAACAGTTCTCCACTTATACTTGGTACCTTTATATAAGCTAATATGGCATAGTCTTTCCATATCGTTTTACTTCTCTCAAAATCTTCCCTGTGTTCTGGGTATTGATTGCATACAGTATCATATTCTTCCTGTGTCAAACAAGCACACCAAGCCATATCAGCAGGGTGTAAATCCCCTTCCACATACAGATGAACCTCTTGATTCATCTCTGTTAATCTCTCTCCCAACATTCTTGCAAATGTTGTTTTTCCCGAACCTGGTATTCCTTCAATTATAAATAGTTTATTCATAAAAACCTCTCACACGTTAATTATTAATTTTCACTTTTCCATGTTCTACATAACAATTCAAACTTCTATTTTATTTTCCTTGTGATTGTGTCTTCGACGAAACCACCATGATTATGTATCCATGCTCATTAAAATAGATATACTCTTTTTGGAGTTATCTAGTCACTTGTCTCATTTATTTAGATCGAACTTCATAACAACTTCACCTTCATCGATTTCTCCGGTTTCTATAAAACCCATGCTTTCGTATAAATGTTTTCCTACAACATTACCGGGAACATAATCTAGAAACACATAGTCAAACTTTCCAGCTTCTTTGATTATATTAAGAGCATACTCCAAAGCTTTTCTACCATACCCCTTACCCTGTTGATCAGTTGCTATCATAAATCGCCATATACTACATTCACGTTCTTTTTCATCCCAATCTAGCATCATAAACCCAACTACTTCTTCATCATTATATATAGCATACGGTTTTGCAACTTCAGGATAAAGCCATGCTTGTGCTAATGAATACACATTTTTGGCTACGTATTTACTCTGTTCCTCATTTAATTTCATTCCTACGATTGTTCTAAAATTATTTTCATTTACTTCTTTTAATGATACCATATTAGATTCCTTTCCACTGATTGTAATTTTATAATAATAGGTATTCCAAATTCCTTCTTTTGATATTTTTACATCAATTGATAGTGACTAATAAACATAGAAATACCTCTACCATACAAATTGCAATTATCAGTGCCTATTGTTCTCATTTTGCACTCAACGCATTGTTCCAAGCTATAAAGAATTCATTTATTGAAGCATATCTGGCAGTTCTATCAATGGAAACGGCTTTCAACACGCTGTCATAACACGACTTGCTTAATTCCCAATTCTCAAACGTGCAAGGTAAGAAAGTATTATTCTTGTACCTTAGCCTTATGTCGGCATCTGTGAAATTGCCGAAGAAACTAAATATTAATGCTCCAAGCGTATAAACATTTGTTACTTCGTCAATCACGGCACCATTAACATATTCTTCTGGTGCTTTCAATCTCTTAGTTCCCCAGAAATCTTCTCCCATATCATTAATCGCCGGCTTTTTCCTGAAAAAGTCAATATCACATATTGTTGTGGTTTCGGTTGAAAAATCGTATATTATGCTTCCGTCATAAAAATCTACGGCAACATAGTTGCTTTTCGAAACAGCCGATAAAAAAGAAAACAGCACTCCCACGGACTTGATTCTTTTTTCAAGCGGCAACTGTTTGAATCGTTTTGCAGGTGGTACTATTTGAGAATTATCATGATATTTCTCGAAATTCCAATAATCAAACAAACAATCACCATCTACCCATTTGAATATAGCTATATAAATGTTATCAAGAGAATAGTGCTTAACAAGTTCAATTAAGTTTGGATGTTTTATATCTTCGTATATGGGCATCGCTTCTTTTAGCGAAGCAATGGCTTCTTCTGGTGTTCGGACTGATTCGATTGTTTTTAGTCCTGCCACTTTAACAAAAAATTTCTCTTTCCCGTCATCAACACCGAAACTAATATTTCCGGAATCATTTTGCGAAAACACGCAAAAAACTTTACCTAATGAATTGAGCCATGAAAAATCGTGATTCTCTTTTAGCTGAAACTCAACATTTCCTAAATTAATATTAACCAAAATTTCCTCCATTTTATTGAGAGCTACAATATGGTCACCCTCCTTGTTTAAGCTTCTGTGGAGCCACATACATCATTCTGTAACGTTCAAATAGTAAAATACCTTATCATTATTTTTTCGCTGACTGTTCCATCCATTTTCAATAGCATCTTTAACATTTTTAGCATCCTGAAAGGCACTTCCCCTTTTTTTGCAATGCTCAGCCAGCAACTCATCGCTTATATCTAGATATACTATCACTTCACAGTCCAAAATTATCAATGAAAATATTGGTTGCCCTGCCTTAACTGACACTCTTTCTTTTACAAGTTTACTTGTAAAACTCCCAATTTCACTCGTCCACGGTTTCTTACAGATATATGCTTCCTCGTCCTTAGTCAATTGCGGCCACAATGCCTCATCCATATCAATCGTTCCTGGTATTTGTTCCTGCAGTGTTGATTTGCCACAACAGGTGGTTCCCAGTACACAAATTCTATCATTTTTATGCTTCTCAAATATAGCATTTAATGCATTAATCGTTTCCTGAATCGATGTTATTATCGCCATTTTCGCTTAAGCCTTTCTTTTATAATTAATCCCATTGTCCTGGAAATCTTAATTTCTGTAGTTGTGGAAAATTTTTATTATATTCTTCTACTTCTTCCCTTGGAAGATTTTCAAAGACTTTTGATTCGTAGAATTTTCCTTTTATGTTTTTCATACCATCCTCTACTAATTCAATTCCCATAAATGCATCAAAGTTTTTACCATCAGCCGTTGTAATGTGAAAGTTGTCACATGTTTTAAATCCTATTCTAGGATAATAATCCGGCTCACCAAAAATTACAATGCCCTTATACCCTTTATTAGCAGCTAAGTTCATTGTTTCTCTTAATAACAGCTCACCTACTCCAGATCCTTGCCATCTAGGCTCTACACACAGAGGTCCAAAGGTTATAATTTCATGTGTATCTGCACTATCAACAACGCGCGCCTTTGAATACATAATACATCCTATTACAACTCCATCCTTTACTGCTATTCTGCTTAGTTCTGGAAGATAGTCTTTATCTTGTCGTAATTTATGTACTAGGTAATGTTCGTCACATCCAAGATGATGTTTATTCCAAAACGCATGCTGCGTCATTAACTCTACATTGTACCAATCATCCTTTGTTTCCATTCTAATTTCTATATCTTCATGAGTTAATCTTTTCTTTTCTACTGGAAACCATCCAAATTCTAACCTTACTTCTTTTCTTTGCAAATCGTTATTCCTGTAGCAACAAGTATCCATACCAATTAAGCGAAAGCCTTCATGCTGATAAAAGTCGACTGCATTAACATTACAAGATTGTGTTTCCAGTATAATAGCTCGACGACGCTCTCTCCTTGCTTGTTCTTTTGCAATTTCAATTAACGCATGACCTATCCCTTGCTTTTGGTATTTTTCGTCTACCCATAGTTCTGTAATTCTTAGACGATTAGACCATATTTCTTGGTCAGTCTCCATTGCAGCAACTAATTCATCATGAACTAACACTCCCCACGCATAAGAATTCTCCCAATGATCTTCATATAATTTATCTAGGAAATTATATTCTTTCGTTGTATGAGTGACTGGTTCTGTAAAGTCTTTCTTTTCTATCTCAATGGTAAATCCTTTCTCTGTTTTATTTACTACAACATCATAATATTTATCTGTTTTATACTTTATTGGAATTATAGTTCCCTTCCATTTTTCTTTTGGTAAATGTATAATTTCATATACCATAGTCTTATCCTCTCTTTTTATATAAATTTACTTCAGCTCACTTTATGGTTATCATAATTCCTTCAACAAAATCCTGTTAGACATCATCTCTTAATAAATAATTTGTATTTCGTATTGTCTTGATAATGTTAGCTTAGCGTTTCTAAAACCAATTTTTTTGTAAGGTAATATATTCCATATTACACTGTTTCATATCTTTTTTCAAACATATTTACTTTTCCATTACAGAACAGTTAAAAAACCAAAAAAATATAGCACATGGCTCTGCTTAATCCGGCAACCTGTGCATCTCATGACATATGTTAATTTAACCTGAATTCGGAAAGTGCTTTAACATGAAAAGCTACCGGGCGAAACTTTAGAAAAGATTGGTAAGGTAGATACCAATACCTTTGACAAAACCAGAATGCTTACCTACGGTAAACTTGAGGTCAGTGATATTGCTGTAAAGCTATTTACATTCAAGTAACCATTTAAATCAGTTTATCATACAATGAATGAGGTAATTATCCTAAAGCTTTCCTGGAGGTAAGAAAATGTCAACTTTATATACAGTACAATTTGGTGATACGCTACCGTATATAGCTCAGCTGTTTGGAACAACTTTACCGAAATTGGCCCAAATGAATAACATTTTTTCTCCATATCTCATTTATGCCGGACAAAAATTGATTATCCCCGTAGAAAGAAAATTTCAACAAATAAATAGAGTAGCTCCTCATAATCCATTAGTAGGAACTAACCACACACCAGCCATTGGATATGCAAATCAAGATCCAAAAACCATAGATCAAGAAGCCGTTGAGAAAATTCTTGAAAAAAAGGGCTCAATGCAGGATGGTGTTTTAAAGTTCACATTTCCACGCTATGACTTGAAAGTAAATATAGGGCCAATTTCTATAGAGCCAGAGCTTGCACTTACTTCTTGGATGGCTTTTCACCAGATAGGTAATCACAGTATGGTTATGGGTGACCTTGTCCTTCTAGAGAGTGAAATTGATCCGGTTATTTCACAGCTAATTGCAAATGGTTTTGAAATCACTGCTTTACACAATCACCTGCTTTATGAATTACCCCGGATTATGTATTTACACATCTCAGGTATTGGAGATGCAGTAAAATTAGCACAAGGCTTAATAAATGTTTTTTCTGTAACCCAAACTCCCCTTACAGGTCATACAGCAAACCAGACCTTACCACAGGAGTATTGGAGCACAGTTGAAGAAATAATGGGAAAGAAAGGTAACCGTGTCGGTAAGGTAATCCAGTTTTCATTTCCTCGAGCAGACAATATAAAAGAGTTTGGGGTAATAATACCACCGAGTATGGGGATTTCTCATGCAATTAATTTTCAGTTTGAAGGTCAAAAAGCTGCTACTACAGGGGACTTTGTCCTAACTGCCAATGAGGTGAATCCGGTCGTCCAGACACTAAAACAATATGGTATTACAGTTACAGCAATCCACAATCATATGCTTTATGAATCACCCCGATTGTTTTTCCTCCATTTTTGGGCTGTAGATAATCCTGAAAGATTAGCTTATGGACTTAAGCAGGCACTTAAGAAGACAAACACAGTCATAGAGTAATATCAATTTCATGTTTCTTCAGTAGACTTAAGTGTTCTAAAGCTTTATATAAATCCAATAGCTACAAACATAGGAAGCACCGTTTTACCATCGCGTAGATACAGTGCTCCCTTTCGTTCTAATTGTTTATTTATTTAATAGATTATAATACCTTTCGATCTTATTACTTAAATCCCGTACGCTTATATATCTAGCCTCTCTAATTGTCACTTTCCCTTCAACAAATACAAGAATAGCAGGTATGGTAAAAAAGTTATAGGACACTGCTATATTGTGTGATTTTTCTACATCTACATAAATGCTTTTAATCTTAGGGTACTCCTCTAACATTTTTTCTACTTTCGGTTTCAAATCAGTACATACTCCGCAGGTTTTATTTCCAAAATAAATCAAAACCATATTATTGCTATCTATTGATTGTTTTATTAATTCTAATGAATCATAATTCTCCAATTAAGATCAACTCCTCTAATAATTAATTTTAATATACTTTTTTCTAAAAGTATATATTATAGTGATATTTCTTTTCTTGAAATATAATTATTTTTGTGGACAGAATTTTTATGTTATATCCCACCATCATGGTAAGGTGGCGATTTTAATAAATTGAATCCGATTGTTCCAACCAAAATCGCAATAATTCCTATATAATGATAATAGTATAATTGCTCGTGTAAACACACAATTCCAACCAAAATGCTAACAACCGTTGATACATTATTAAACAAACCTACCGTTGTTGCTTCTAATTTTCCCAGCGCATACGTGGAAAGAATACTAGAGATGAAAGAAGCAATAACACCCAGATATAAGATTGACAAAACAAACGATAAATTTGTAAATGGTTTAAAATATGTTTCAAGGCTGCCCGTCACCAAATGTTGAATGACTGAAACTAAATTGAAAATAACACAACCACAAATACTTACAACATATACAATCGTCATTGCAGAATAGCTTTTAGATAGCTTTTTAATAAATACATTGTAAATCGAAAATGACACAACAGACATTAAAATAAATAGGAATCCAAGATAACTGTAATTTCCTATGTTAAATCCCTTCATTGTGTTGATAAAAATAACACCTAACACAGATAAAATCATGAAAACAGTTTGCGGCCTATTGGCACGTTCTTTTAACACAATTCTTGCAACAATGAATGTCAAAATAGGAGAAATTGCATATACAATCCCCGCTTCCGAAGAAGATATCATTGTCAGACCAAGAGTTTGGAACAAAAAGAAAACAACTGGATAAGCAAGGCTAAAGGGAGCTACCTTTTTCCAATCTGAAAAACTAACACTTATGCTATTGGGTTTAAATAGCTTATATAACAAAACGGATATAGCGGTCACTGTAAATCTATGTGCCAATAATCCTATTGTATCTGTACTGTTCAAAGCAACCTTAACGAAAAAGAACGAAAAACCTATAATTAGTGATTGAAGTGTAATAGCTAAATAGGCTTTTGTAGAATTTCTCATAATAGTCATCCTTTTTTCTAAAATTGCAGACAGTATCTATCTTGCTGTGAAACAGCAACCCATCCTGCTCTCTAATTACATTGTATTATGGATAAACATTTGATACAAGAACTTTTCCGTACCAGAGATATAAAGTTTTTCTACCTTATGCCTCGCATTCATAATCCTTTAGGCGTGTCTTATACAAGGAACAAAAAAATCGGATTATCTTTCTGGCAAACAAATATGATGTTTATTTGATGTGACCCCACTTCCGAAAAAATTCTGTTTGAGAAATCTCCTAAACACTCTCAATTCTATGTAAAATGATCATCTATTAGCACCACCGGAATTAAGTGGAAAATCAGTTAAAAATATGCTACATTAAATCATATATACAATAATGCAGTTTTATTTATTTGAATGGAGAATGATTATGGCTATAAGAATAAGAAATTATAATGACGAAGCAGGATATTCTGTTGATTTTAGAAATGTGTGTGATTTTTTAATACGCATAAATCAAAATAAGGTAATTACGCCTCATTATTTGTGGGCGAGATGGGTGTGGCAGTTTGGACCATATATGAGTATGATCAACTTATCAAAAATCGGAGTATTTGAAGATAATGATAATATCGTCGGATTGATAACATACGAGAGCAATATAGGTGAAGCTTATTTTTGTCTAGACGAAAAGTATGAGTACTTGAAACATCAATTAATTGATTATGCTGTGAATAACCTTAGCAACAATGGAAAAATTAAAATATCTTTACCAGACGGCGATTTAGGATATCAGCAGTCCGCTCTAAATAAAGGGTTTTGTGCTACAAATGAAAAGACCTCTGTTGCACGAATTGATACAGCAAATATTAATTTTACTTTACCTGATGGATATAGAATTATCAGTTTTGAAGATGAAGAATTCGATGTTGATAAGTACTATGCAGCAATATGGAAAGGGTTTGATAATCAGCGTGAACGCAATGAGATTGAAATTCAAAGCATGAAAAAAAGAGAAGGTTTTGATGCTCCATATTTTGATAGAAGCTTGCGGATAATGGTTGTAGCCCCTAATGGTGATTATGCTTCACATTGTGGAATGTGGTGTATACCTGGTAGCGAATATGCGTATGTGGAACCCGTTTTCACTTTACCAGAATATCGCAAAATGGGATTAGGAAAAGCAGCGGTGCTTGAGGGTGTAAGACGCTGTGGTAAACTTGGTGCAAAATATGCACTTGTACTTTCATCACAGCAGTTTTATTATAGTATTGGTTTTTACCCTATCCAAAATGAAACTTGGTGGAAATATACGAACAATCAGTAAATGATACATATTACGTCGCACTTCCGAACCGGGGATAGCAGAACAAGCAGCCTTCGTCAATGACAAGATAGACGGCTACACAGCCATTGACGAGATGACACTCTACCACTGCTAGTGAATTAATCAAGAGGGTGAAAGCAGCAAGCACTTTTACCCTCTAATATATTTATATTTGATTTATTTATATTTGATATATCTATATTTGATATATTTATTATATAACAAGTTCATATTTATCCTAAATGGATAGCTCCATATTCCCTGATATTCATTGGATAAATACTTTTCTCATCAATGAACTTAGACATATATTCTATATAATTAGAAGTTTCTGCTTTTGGAATAATGCTCATAATAACACCTGCAAATCCACCACCATGAATACGGCAACTGCCATCTCCTATTTTCTTTATGAAAATTTCTGTTAAGGCAAGTGCTAAATTGATTTTTTGATCTTTGTTATCTGTTGCAACATAGCAATTTTGCAGCCACTTCCATGAAGAGTTACCAGATTCCTCAATAATCTTTAAGAGATGCTTCTCGTTATGATCTGCTACCGCTTGTATCGCTTCCTCTACTCTACGGTTCTCTTCATAAAAATGCATGGAACGAAGTAATGCTCTATCATTTTCAAGGCTTTCTTCTAATTCCGTAAATTGCTCCAAAAAGTTTTGTAAGTTGCTATCACAAAGCAGAGTACCACCTAGCTTATTAGCTACTGCTTTCATTTCCATAGGAATCTCAGAATATTCATGGCTTAGATCTGCATGACCTTTTCCTGTATTTACAATGATTAAGTCATATCCTATCTTTGAAAATGAGAAGTCCACTTTTTCATACTTCACATCATTTGAAAAATCTAAGGAAATCGTTCCGCCAACTGCACATGCCATTTGATCCATTAAGCCAGATGCTTTGCTCCAATACTTGTTTTCTGCGTATTGACCAATCTTTGCATAGTCAATATAGCTCATTTTACTGTCATTAAAGTAGTAGTTTATAATAGAACAAATCAACATCTCAAAGGAAGCTGATGAACTTACTCCAGCGGCACTAATTACACTGGTCGATATGTATGCGTTAAAACCTGCAGCCTTAAAACCTGCATTTGCTGTTGCTTTCATCATACCTGCGATCAAGGAAAGTGTACCTTGATTGATAGGAACCTCATCTATCTTTGATAAATCCAATCGAATCTCATCTTCATAACCTTCACTAAAAATTGATATGATATCTGAATTATTTGGATAAGCGGCACCTATAGTATCCAATGTAATACTTGCAGCTAAAATTTTCCCGCCGTTATGATCCGTATGATTACCAACGATTTCAGTTCTTCCTGGAGCGGAGAAGAATTCCATCTGTTCGCTATTAAAATGTTCCTTAAACTGTTGTAATAAATCCTCGTAACGCTTTAAGCTAGCCTCGCTTTCTCCATAGACTTTATTCAGTATTTCTAAACTAGGAAGTCTCATACTCAAAATCTCCTTTACTTAAGTTTTTTATCTTTTTTAATTTTATAACGAATAAATAGATATAAAATCAATTCAATAAATATAATCAAACCTGATATAACTGAACTAATAATAATTTGTGTGTACCATGGTGCTGAATATAAGGCATATATGCCCGGATTATTTCGGTAATCTATCCAAATCCAAATAATTCTTCCTAAGTAGACACCAACAGCAGAACATATAACTATTTCCATAATTCGTTTCAATTTGAGTAACACACCCTTTGCCACCTTTCAAGTTTTAAATTGTCGCTCTGACGCTTATTATACAAAACGTCGTAGATTTATAATTTTATCTTACCTTATTTTGCGCCAATTTACCACTTCATTTCGAGGTTTGCTTACGGATAAATATTTTATTTATTACCTTGAAATCATTATAATATTTTTAAATGAAAAATCCTTAAAGAAAATACGATAAAAAAGTAATATATTGAGATTTACCTAAGTATATGCTATTATATTTTGCGTAATCAGTAATATATTGATTGTTGGAACAACAAAGGGAATAACAAAGGAAGGGTTCTTATGCAGATTATTACGAACAAATTTCATAGAGAAATGAAAGAACATGGCAATGATCATTTTCCATTTTTGATTAGCTATGAACGATTATCAAAGTATGAGTCAGGATCCTTTTTATGGCATTGGCATCCTGAAATCGAGCTCACATTAATAGTAAAAGGCGAGATGATTTATACGGTGAATGATCATCCTTATCATCTTCATGAGGGAGAAGCTTTGTTTGGTAATGTAAGTTCCTTCCACACAGGTACTAAATTTGAAAATAGAGATTGCGAGTATATCTCCATCACGTTTGATCCAAAACTAATCTATGGATATGAGAATAGCATAGTTTATCGTAAGTACGTAGAACCTATCATTCAAAACTTTTCATTACCAGCAATTCATTTTGATTTTTCAAAAGTATGGAATAACGATATTATTGCGATCCTAAAGGAAATTATTGCGATTGGACAGAACAAGGAAGCCTCTTATGAATTAGACATCCTAATGAGACTTCAGCAGTTTTGGAAAATATTATGTTTACATAATAACTCAGCTCCTACAATGACAGCTTATGATAAACGGAATTATGATAGGATTCGCAGTATACTTTCTTATGTGGATAATAATTACACTATGAAATTAACCCTGGAAGATATTGCGGAACACATCCATCTATGTAAAAGTGAATGTTGTAGACTTTTTAAACGATACATGAAAGTTTCTTTATTTGAATTTGTCTTACAATACAGAGTTGAGAAAAGCTTAAATTATCTAGCTGATCCTCAGTATTCTATTATTGAGATAGCAAACTTTGTTGGATTTAACGATTCTAACTATTATTCCAAAGTATTTGCCAAAATAAAAGGCTGCTCTCCAACGAAGTATAGAAAGAAGAATTTATCTTAAGTAATCATTTCAGATGAAGTGTGAAATGCTTTTATTTCACACTTCTTATTCATTCCATACCGCCTTTAGTACATGCTCTCCTGTCATCCAGACAGTAGAATCCGCTGTAATTATGGCTCCACTATACTCCCAGCCTGAAAAGGTTGCTCTTTCTTTGACTGGAGTTGGTAATTCACCATAAGTTTCATTAAACACTACTTCCTTTGGTTCCAGTACCTCCATACCTTCTGTAGTTGTACCGCCATTCAAATCAAACTTTACTAGGATCTTTGCTGGTACCCAATGTGCATAAAGTGTTAAGTCGCCACCAATCTTATTCACAGAAAAGTTCCATATCATATTGGGTTCTTCCTCTTGATACCAGTACTCAAACTGATAGCCCGGTTTAATTGGAACATAAGGCTCTGCTGCCAATTCGCCATAACGATGTTTCTGTGAAGCTACTTCACTTCCGCCAAAAGTATGAAACGTAACCGTATACCCACCATTCATAGTAAAGTAAAAAACCATAGCAACAATTGCTATGATAAATGTCGCAATCAGGCCATCTAATAGACGGATTGGTACATCCTTGCTACCATAGATTCCTCTTCCAAACCATTTTTTGCGTGCCACTTCTGGCGTAACTGCTTCAGGAATTTGATTTTCTTCTTGATAATTTTCTTCTTGATGTCTATCTTCTTTATGTTTTCCCATATTCTTGCTTTTCTCCCTTTTAAATTGCGCAACAGGATGCTCATCATAGATAAGTATCCTGTTGCTAGGTGAAAGAGGTTGTTACCGATATCTTGATATAATTACAGTTTTAAATATCCTTTTTTAACTATAATGACTTAAAGCTGTTCAATTTTATAGACTATATAAATTTTAAAGCTATATTGATTTATGCTCAATCGATTTAATAACTATATATATTTAGCGTTTTAATTAATTTATATATTTAGGATTTTAATTAATTTATATATTTAACGCCTTAATTACTTTATTATTTTTATCATCTGCTATCTAAAACGGATCTAACATACTTCTACTACCAAGAAATCTATCAAACAATTCTTACATCTTTATTTACGTACCAAATACTTTCTCATATCAATCGCACATGCGACTAAGATGATTAAACCTTTAATGACATATTGCATGTTCATATTAATTGATAAGAAATTTAATGCCACGAAGATGATTCGTAATAAGAATACACCCATGACAACTCCACTTATTTTACCGGTACCGCCAACGAAGGATACACCACCGATAACACAAGCTGCAATCGCATCACACTCATAGTTTAAACCAGTATTTGCGGTATTGGAACCGATACGTGCTGATTCAATAAATCCAGTAATACCATACATAACACCTGCTAATGTATGAACTAGTATCGTAGTCTTCACGACATTAACACCTGATACATTTGCAGCTTCTGGATTTGATCCTACTGCAAACATATTCTTACCAAATGTGGTCTTATTCCATATAAACCACATAACGATAACTACAACACAAGCAAACCATACATAATTTGGTATCGCAACGCTTCCTATCGATATATAATTTCCTTTTACGAAGTCCGTAAAACTTTTGTCCAAACCAGATAAAGGCTGCCCATTGTTACCATTAATCATAATGTACATTAATAAGAGACCATATACGATTAGCTGTGTTGCCAAGGTTACAATGAATGGATGAAGCTTAAATTTAGCAACAAAAAATCCGTTAACCCAACCGACAAGCCCACCAACAATCATAACAATTAGTATAACTAGTGGTATAGGAAGCACTGGTAAGTTTGGAAACATTTTTGTTGCATAAGTTACCGCTTGTAACAGGGAAGCTGAAATACATGCGGTAAGACCAACCACACGCCCTGCCGAAAGGTCAGTACCTGTCAGTACAATACATCCAGCAATACCGCAAGCAATTGGTATATTTGCGGCGGAAAGGCTGATGATATTTACAATGGATGGTGCGGAAAGGAAGTTACTATTCTTAATGTAAGTATAAATAATTGCAATAATTAACAATATGTATAATGCATTATTTAATAGTGCTTCCTTCCAGTAGTTTATTTTTTCAATACGTTCTAAGTTTTTATAATCTGAATAATTTTGTTTAATATTTCCGATGGAACGTTGTATAGGATTCATAAGCTTGAACCTCCTCTAAACATATTTTGCAGCAAGCGCCATGATTTCTTCTTGTGTTGTATTTCTTGCATCTACTTCTCCAGCTAACTGACCACCACTCATAACAAGAATTCTGTCACAAACCCCAAGTAACTCCGGCATCTCAGAGGACACCATCAAAACTACTTTTCCCTTATTTGCTAGGTCAATGATTAACTGGTAAATCTCATATTTTGCGCCAACATCAATACCTCTCGTCGGTTCGTCAAGCATTAATACTTCTGGCTCTGTTAAAAGCCATCTGCCTAAGATAACTTTCTGTTGATTACCACCAGATAAGGAACGAATCTTCGTAAGCTGAGAAGGTGTTTTAATTCTCATGGAATCTACAGACCATTTCGTATCCTTTTCCATCGATTTATTACTTAAATAAAACCAAACTTTTCTATGCTTCTTAAGACTTGAGATAGCCGTATTTTCACGAATATTTAATATTCCAAAGATACCAGTAGCTCTTCTTTCTTCCGTTAACAAAGCAAACCCATTTTTAATAGATTCTCTTGCATTTTTATTACTAACTTCTCTTCCATCTATTTTAATTACGCCGCTTTTTCTTGTAGCGATACCAAATATATTCTCTAACGTTTCCGTTCTTCCACTTCCATCTAATCCAGCTAATCCTACAATTTCACCTTTTCTTGCCTGAAATGATACATCATTTAGCAAAGAATATCTTGCTGTGAGATTTTCAACTTCCAATGCCACTTTGCCTGGAGTGTTTGTCTTTGGTGGAAACTGATTCTTAAGTTCACGACCTACCATAAGTTTAATAATGTTCTCTGTTGTCAGTGTACTTGCTGGTTCTGTAGCAACCCAGGTACCATCTCTCATAACAGTTACTTCATCCGCAATCCTTAGAATTTCTGCCATCTTATGAGAGATATAGATGATGCCACAACCTCTGTTTCGTAGCATATTGATAATCTCAAATAAATGTTCTACCTCCTGCTCCGTTAACGATGATGTTGGTTCATCAAATACAATAATCTTACTCTTGTAAGAAACTGCTTTTGCGATTTCTACCATCTGTCTTTGGGAAACCGGCATTGTACTCATGATTTTCTTAGGATTTACATCGATTCCAAGCTCTTTAAATATTTCATTGGTCTCCTTTAGCATCTTCTCTTCATTTACTATAAGTCCAGCAGTTTTTGGATATCTGCCAAGCCAGAGATTATCCATAACGCTACGCTTAAGGGCTTGATTTAATTCCTGATGCACCATCGCTACACCATGTTCCAATGCTTCCTTTGAACTCTTAAAATTTACTTCTTTTCCATCCAGTTTAATGGAACCAGAATCTTTATTGTACATTCCAAATAAGCATTTCATCAGAGTAGATTTACCAGCACCGTTTTCCCCCATGAGTGCGTGTACGGTTCCACTTTTAACGGTGAGAGATACTTGGTCCAGTGCCTTTACGCCAGGAAATTCTTTGCATATATCTGTCATCTGTAATAGCACATTATGTTCCATTGGCATCCTCCTTACTTACTCTGCAAAAAGCAGCTGCCGCCTAAGCAGCAGCTACTTCTCACGTAGATTTTATTATTCACCGATATAAGCAGCATATGGGATGTAAATTTTGTTGCTTACTTTAGGAGAAATGTTAAAGTTACTTGTATCAGCCATTAAATCTTTTCCATTCTGAATATTCTTAGCAAGATAAGCGATTCCATCTGCCATACCTACAGCATCCTGTTTAATCGTACCAGTCATCTTACCATCTGCGATTAACTGTTTTGCTGCATCTGTTGCATCTACACCGAATACTGGAATAGTCTTACAATCAGCAGTCCCTAAGTTATATCCTTTATCATTAAGTGCGGAGATAACGCCTTCTGCCATACCATCGTTGTTACAGATAACTAACTCGATCATATTATTTGTAGCTTCACTGTATTGAGCAAGGTTTGTTGTCATATAGTCATTTGCTGCTGATGCAGACCAAGTACCATCTTTGTCAACCTGATATTTATCAGAGTTTGATGAATCAAAGTATTGTAATGCAGGCTTTCCAGCTGCTGTGATTACTTTATCCGCATCTTCTACACCAAACTGAGTACGGAAAATTGCTTCTACGTTACCTAACTGACCCATGAACATTGCATAACTGATTTTGCCATCACCGTTTAAGTCAATAGCATCAAAGTTCTTTACTACATAATCGCCTGCCATTTGTCCTTGCATATGTCCAGCTTCCGGTGCATCTGTTCCAACGAATGCGCATTTATCATAGCTTCCTAACACTTTGCCTTCATCTTCATCAGATTCTACTGCACGGTTAAAGAAAATCACTGGAATTTTAGCAGCCTTTGCTTTCTCTACGATTGAATTAGATGCATCCATAGAACCAGATGTTACAATATTTACAATCAATAAATTTGTTCCCTGACTAATTGCGGTATCAATCTGCTCATTCTGAGTAGTCTGATTGCTATTTCCATCATAATTCTGATATTTGATACCTGCATCTGTTAGTGATTTATCAAGTGCAGTACGAACACTTGAAATATATGTATAGTAAAATACACCTACATTTAAAGAAGATCCTTTACCTGATGTGCCTTTGCTTCCTCCACAAGCAGAAAGGCTAAACACCATAACTACTACTAGCATGAGTGACCAAAACTTTTTCATAAAAATACCTCCCAATCATAATTGTTGTACAAAACTGAGTAGTTTTGTTAGTTACAATAATTATTATATGGAAGGTAGGTTAAAAAATATATACAATATCTTACACAAAGGGTACAATATTTTATTATATTGCACAATTAAATATAGTTTAGTCACTGTATTTTGTGCATATTAACAGGTGTATCATTTGAACAAAGCAAATAAAAACTTTTTATGTAGAGGTTTTTATAAAATATCATTAAGAAAACTTATATACTGGTCAATTACTTTCACTTTATGTTGTTTTCTATTAATCCTTATTATATCAATGAAATGAAATAAGTTTGACAAGAGCGACTTTGCTTAAAATATTTGACTCTATTTGCAAACGTGTGTTCGTTTTTCTCGACTTTTTCCATGTTTTATGCTACACTATCCTCATGGTAACAGGAACGTAGGATAATCTCGAGTGCTTGCCCTTCTATACTTATATGGGAGGAGGTGAAACTTCTTTCACTATATTACATAGAAAGGAAGTGAACCTTATGATAACTATTTCGGATGCCTTATCTTTAATGATAAGTTTCGGTATGCTCATCATAGCGTTACTCACATTTATTGTTGTATTAATAAAAATGCACAATAAAAAATGATTATCCCGAACCTCCAAAGTAACGGATAATCATTTTTTATCTCAACTTGGGTTAGCATAAGTTTTTATACTTATGTTTCCTGTTGCCTATATTATAGCTGTTTTTAAACGAAAAGTAAAGACTACCGATACGAAAATGAGTTGAATCAGCTAAGCCGTAATTTTCTGATATCGTTCACTGTCAATTATCTCAAGAATTAGCTCATTCCTTAACCTCCATTTGTTTCACAATAGAGAGATAACGAATCAGTCAATTCTTCGACAACTTGGAATTTGAGTAAAATAATACCTAGTAAAACATGGAGATAAATTTTTCGCCATATGGCACAGAATTCTTCCTGTAATCGCGAATTAATTTTTCTTTATCATATTCTAGTTGTTTATATGTAACATTAACAAGTCCGTCATCTAATTCTATAATAGCAAATCTAGCTATACCATCTTTACCACAGCCAATAGAACCTGGATTTAGTATGGGCTTACAATTCCAATGAACAGCATATAAAGGAAGATGTGTATGTCCAATCAAAACATAGTTTACATCTACATCATAAACCAATGCTATCCTCTCCATATATAAATCTCCTCGTCCTCTATGACATATATACTATAACAACTTCCTATCTGTAAATCTATCAGATAATTGCATCATGTTTCTTCACCATTCAAAATTTTCTAATCACTACAAATTCAAATCTTCCAACGTCCACAAATTGAACTTACCATCTTACTCATCTTTAGAGTTATAGCCTGCTAAAACCAATATAATTCCTATAACAGCGATAAAATCCGTCCAAAGCCCAGCTTCGATAAACAGATGAAAAATAATTACAGCCAAAATAATGGCTATTCCTAATAACATATTTTTTATGGCTTTCATTATATAGTACCTCCTAAATTCGAATTTATATTAATGTTACTTCTGGTTTTTTTCAAATTCTCTTAAGCGTTCGGCCAAAGAAGAATCCTTGGACGCGTAGTGGGCTGTTTGATTATAATACCTTAATTGCTTAATCACTCTCTTAATGAAATGAAAATAATATCTTCTGATATTCTGCATCATACATATTATCCCTTGTAATTAAAGTTGTTGAAGTATCGATCGTACCTTTTTCAATATTTTGCCCACGAATTAATTCTGCGACTTTCTCAACTCCAAGATATCCCATAGCATAAGGATTTTGTACAATCAATGCATCTACTTCCCCTGTTTCCAACATCCCCACGGATACCACATTAGAATCAAATGCTACTACCGTTGTTTCATCCGCGAGGTTTAAATCACGAATTGCCCAACCAACCCCCAAACTAGTCCATTCATTAAAGGTAGCTATCACATTAATCTCTGGATGTTCTTCTAAGAGTTGTTTTGTCCCTTTTCTAGCATCTTCTGTAGTAGATACTACATTAATCGTAACAATATCTTTCACTCTGCTATCCTTACTTACTGTATCTCGAAAGCCATCTTCTCTTTGCTGTCCATTAGCAGAATTGATATCATAGTTAACAATTCCTATATGGATTTTCTCCTCATTACTTGCAAGGGCTGCCTCTCCTGCCATACAACCAGCTGCGTAATTATCGGTTCCAATACGGCAGCTTACTTGATTGCTGTTTACGTCACTATCAATGATGATTACCTTCAAACCTTTTTTAGAAGCATCTTCAATCGCTTTGGCATTTGCGTTATAATCCACTGCAGAGAATATAATGGCTTCTGCCCCATCCTCAATTGCTTGATAGATTAAATTATTCTGATATTCATAATCTTCTTCTAATTCAGGACCATCGTAGCTAATGGATAGATTATATTCCGTAGCTGCAGCACTTGCTCCAGCAAATACAGACTGCCAAAAAGCACTTTTTGTAGATTTCGTAATCATCGCGACGTAATGCTTCTTATTATCTTTATTGCTACAGCCTACAAGGGTTAGTAACATGACTCCCGTTAGAATCCATATAACTATTTTTTTAAATGTACTCATAATTTTCCCTCTCTATCTTAGGCATACGTATTTTGACGCAAGTTCCTTCATCTAATTCGCTTTCTATCAGAATTCCATACTTTTCTCCAAAATAGATTTTAATTCTATCATTTACATTCTTAATTCCTATGCCCGTCTTATCCCCAGGCTCTTTATACAAAATACTATGGATCTGTTCAGGCGTCATACCAACTCCATTATCAATTACTTCCATTACGATATCTTCTTCCTCATCATAGATATGTATGCCGATATGACCATCATCCACCATTCTATTAAGCCCATGATAGATTGCATTCTCTATAATTGGCTGAAGGGTAATTTTATTACAATAATACGGGAGACATTCCTCCTCCACGATAAATTCGTAAACAAATTGATTTTTGTAACGAAAGTTTTCAATCTTTAAATAACTCTTGGCATGTTCAACTTCTTTTTCTATGGTAATTAATTCATGGCCTTTACTGATACTAATACGAAACAACTTAGCCAGTGCATTGACCATTTCCACAGCATCTTGGCTTCGTTCTTCTTCACATAACCAGCCTATGGCATCTAATGTATTATAAAGAAAATGCGGATTAATTTGTGCCTGTAATGCTTTTAACTCTGTTTTTCTAAGCGTTATTTCTTCCTGACGTACCTTAGTCATTAATTCCTGAATTCGCACAACCATATGATCAAACGATTGCGATAGAGCTTGAATTTCTGTCGTACCTCCCACCGATTGAAAGGAGTACCCAGCTGCATCTTGTTCAAAATCTTCCATTGCTTTCATCAATTTTTGAATCGGTTTCGATATTACTTTTGACATCACATAACTGCTAATCATAGCAACAATCATAATTAAAAATAGCATAATAATCAGTGTTTTAACTACACTGATTACTTCACTGGCAATCAATTCATTGATATAGCTTACACCAACAATTCGCCAATCACTATTATTTAGTGACTTAATGGTATAGATCACATTAGAATCCTGATAAGAGCCATCCAATTGATCTGCAATATCCTCTGTTTTCTCTTCCTTTAACCCAGAGAAGATAAGTTGTTGCTGCGGATGGTAAATTATTTCACCCTTCGTACCTATAATAAAACAATAACCATGTTGTCCAATTCCGACATCATCCACATAATTTGCAATCTTTGAGAAACTAATGTCAAATACTACTCTGCTCTTACTACCGTCTTCATTTTCAATTTCCTCTAAAATCGTTACTACCCAAGGGTAATAATTCTCCAAAAGACTTTCTACATGTGGTTCTGATATGTAAATCTCCCCGGTCTTATAATTTTCCTTCTCCACATACGATAGATTTTTTAAATATTCTTTTTTTAATTGATACTCACCAGTATAACTGCTTATCATGTTTTGATTTTCATCATATACATAGACTGCAACCAAGTCAGTACGCACTTTCATTAATGTGTTGAGTGTATCTTCCCGCTCATCCTTGCTTAGATTATAGCTATCTTTAATGATATCCATAATACCCTTCATATCATCTGAATAATTACCTACGGTATTGGATACTTGTACAACAGCTTGCTCACTACTGGTAATTGCATTTTGTTCCATACTGGATAAATAAATTTTAAAGAATAATAGGAGTGCACAAATTAATATAAAAGCGACAAAACTTACCACCAAACTTACGATAATAGCGGATAACGATATTTTCTTTTTTCTCACGTATCTCCCCCCAAAGCTAAACTATTTCCCCGGCCTCTGCGTTTTGTTGACGAAGTACATTGGGTGATAAACCATAGAATTTTTTAAAACAATAACTAAAATAATGCTGGTCATTGTACCCGCACTTTTCCGTTATTTCTCGAATTTTCATTGGAGTGTACAATAGTAGCTCCTTGGCAGTTTCTAATCGCTTTTTGGTAAGTAAATCTACAAAACTCTGTCCTGTCTGCTTTTTCATTAATGCACTCAAGTAATTTGGACTCACATTGATTTGATTACTAACACTAACCAAAGACATCTCAGGATTCGCATATTCTTTTTCGATAATATATAAAACCTGGTCACATAATATTTCACTGCTCTTTTTTCTTCCCGAACTTACAAGTTCTCTTGCCTTTTGGCATAACTCCATGAATCTCTCTTTCGTTTCTTGAAAGGTACCTTCAAAGAAATTCATCTGGTCTACTAAAGTATCATCCCAAGCTTCTTTTCTATCATCACTGTCCGTAACAGCGTATACTGTTTTACAAACTGAAGCAAACACCTGAATTAAGACTAACTTCATCTTAATTTGATAATTTTTTATGTTAAGAAAACTATAGAACATACTATCTAAATAACCCGCTAACTCTTTTTTGCTTCCACCACGAAGTAAATTTTCGATTTCCATAACAATATCCGGGACCTTGGATAAATCAAAATCGGCACGTTCCTCATCCGATATGTAATGCACATTGCTTTTGCCTAATAAACTATAACTTAAAGCATTCATTGCCTCTCGATATGCCTCATGACAGTATCCTAGCCGTTCCACCATTCTACTGATTCCGATATCACAATACATGCCAAGGATTCTCTCTATACTTTGCATGATTTCACCGACAATAATATGGAGATATTTATCGAAGGTCGATTTCGTACCAATTAATAAGCTAATTACCCTTCCCTCGGTATAAAAGCTATTGTGTTTTATATACTTTTTTAAAATGATGTCAATGGAATGAACCAATTCCATATCGGTTCGGTTCTCACCTGAGTGATCACGTATTTTCACAGCCATAACAGTATAATAATATGATGTTTTACTATTTTGTATTAGTTCACATGCAACTGCTTGCTCCAATAACAATTCTTCTCTGGCCTGATTATCCCGCTCCCAACATTCATCGAGAAGCAACGGAACAACAAAACTTTGACTGTCTTTTAGAACTTTACTAAGAATATGAAATTCCTCAAATAAATGATCCAGCTTATCCTTAATTTCTAATAACTTCTGTGTTAAATCCGACATACTGATTGGTTTTAGCAGATAACTAATTACATTGTATTGTATCGCTTGTTGTGCGTAAGAAAAATCATCATAACCACTTAAAAATGCAATTTGTGTCGTAGGTCTTATTTCTCTTACTTGTCTTGCTAGTTCTATTCCTGATAAAAACGGCATGCGAATATCCGTTAATAACAAGTCAGGCTCTTCTTTTTCTACCATCTCTAAGGCTTCAATTCCATTACTCGCCTCACCCACTACTTGAAATCCGATGCTATTCCAGTCCATTTTACGAATGATAGCACTCCGTAATTCTTCTTCATCATCAGCTACTACTATGGTATACATAACATCCTCCTTAGTTTTCGGTTAGTCTATATAGTACTAAGTTTAGATTTAATCTTTATAGTAATTTTTAGTTCTATTCCATGCCATTTCTATGTATCAATCTGTATTTCAGATATTTTGGGTATATTCATTGATGAAACGATATATAGCAGCTTCCTATTGCTGCTATATTATATGAAATCAAATTGAATTGAATTTACTTTTATCATATACTCCTCTTTCACATATGTCAACATGCATTATTATCTATGTGTTTTTCATATTTTAATTGTGCAATTTTACATATTAATAGTTTAACCCTCTCGCTTTTGTTCGAAAGAGTACCCATTTCGGCATCACATTATATAGTGGTGTTAGTAGATTCCTCCTGACGTGGCGATAAAATAGTGTAACATTACATGGTGAAGTGCTTAAGTATTTTGATACTATATAACGTCTATGCGCCGTGTAGAAACACGTGGTATATTATGGTATAATATCCTAAAAAAATCAATACATTATGAATTCAGTTTAAATAAAAGAAAGGTAGGGCCTATTATGAAGACAAGATTAACTCATGTAAGAGCAAATGTTTCCGATTTACATAAAGCTATAGAATGGTATGAAAGTATGCTTGGATTTGAATGTACAGGGGCGGACATTAACGAAAGATGGGCATATGCAGATTTTGAGTGCGGCGAGGGTGCTACGTTTGCAATCATGGTAAGTGAACGGGGAAATTCTAGTGCAAGATTTAACTTTTTAGTTGATAATGTTGATGAACTATGGAAAAGTTTAAAAGACAAAGTAACTATTCTTCAACCGATTGAAACAATGCCATATGGTAACCGAAAATTTACTATTATTGACCCTGACGGAAATGAACTCGGTTTTGTTCAGGAAAAATATGTAGAGGGTAAATAGTATTACCGCCTTCGTCAATGACTAGATGAATGGCTAACGCTGCCATGACAAAGCTGCCTGGCTCTGCTTATGCAGCAATAGAGAGAGTACGAAAGTAACGAGTGCTTTCGTACTCTCTCTATGAAGGAACGAATTTCTTATGAATTCTATTTCAATTACAAACTTCTTATTAATCTATATTACTTATTATTCTGTTTCATTTATTCTGTTTCTTTCTGTACTTCTTTTTTACCCCATACTTCTTTTGTTATCTCTAAATATATTTCATATGGCTCTAAAAAATCAGGTCTTGGTTTACGGATAAAATCCAATTTATCATACAGCTTCCAAGCTTTCTTATTCTCCGGGTTTGGATCAACATATGCCCTAGTAGCCAAATTTTGCTCAAAAACCTGAGTTATGGCAAATGATAACGCATAGCTTGCGATACCTTTTCCCTGTGCTTTTGGTAGTAGCTTAATATCTAGAGTTGCAAGATCATGTAGCGTATCAATATCATAAAAGGTTTCACCACAGTATCCTAACTCATCTGTATAGATACTATAGTGCTTACGGAGCTCATGTTGATTTACTCTGCTAAGCCAGCGTTCTAAATCCTCTAGCTTAATACCTAATCCATTAGGAAAACCAACATAATGCATTACTTCTCCACTATTCCACAACTCCATAATATTTAATAAATCTTCTTTTTTCGTTTCTCTGATAATAATATCCAAGATAAATTCCTCATAAATAATCAGGGAGGGTTATAGTATAGTAATCCCTCCTGTAGTTTTCTTTGTGATTACTATTGTTTTCTTCATCGAATTCACCCTTTCCCGTTTATTTGGCAAGGAATTTATTTCCGAACCTTACTATATTTTACTATAAAACAACAATTAAATCAAGAAATCCAGAATACAAGAAACCCAGTTTAAAATAAAATATGGAAATACAGAAAAAATAATCAATCCATATTTGATTTAAATACTGGGTATCAAGTCATCTTACCAAAATTCTCTTATTTGTACTGATTGTTTATAGAAACTTAACTTTATTTTTTCCAAATACATTCCTGTGTTATCTCATCTAAGGATGTAACTCCACACATTTCCATAGCATCAATGAGTTCAGCACCAATTTTTTGAATATAGGATCTTACGCCATCATAGCCACCACCAAATACAGCAGTAACAAATGGTCTTGCGATTATAGCCGCGTCTGCACCAAGAGCCAAAGACTTGAATAAATCAGCTCCAGAACGAATACCTCCATCTACGAATATTGTCATCTTTCCTTTAAACTCTTTCGCTATTTCTTCTAGAACTTCAGCAGTAGATGGACATTGGTCAAGTACTCGTCCGCCATGATTTGACACAAGAATGCCTGAGGCTCCAGCTTCTAAAGCTTTTTCAGCACCTTTTACAGTCATAACGCCTTTCACAATAAATGGTAGATTTATCTCCTGAATTATCTCTCGTAGCTCTTCGACTGATTTTCTTCCTGCTGGCGGTTGCATATTTTTTAAGAATGGTAATCCGGCAGCATCCACATCCATGGCAACAGCAAATGCATTACTATTCTTAATAAGTTGAGATTTTTCCTTTATAGTATCTATGTTCCATGGCTTTACGGTAGGTATCCCTAAACCATCTACTAATTTGATACAGTCTGTAGCAGCCTTCATAACCTCAGGATTAACACCATCTCCTGTAAAAGCTGCGATTCCAGCATCTGCACAAGCCTTTACCAATACTTCATTATAAGTAAGATCATTGTAGGAATCCCCATAATGGAGGTTAATAGCACCTACAGGACCAGCAAAGAATGGATAAGCAAATTCTTTTCCATAAATAGTCCTTTTCGTATCTATATGGGATGCTGCTACAAGCGTATCCATGTTCAAACGAATTTCTTTCCATTTATCATAATTTCTTATGGCTGTGTCACCAATCCCTTTTGCACCTGGTCCAGGTATTTGATTTCTGCATGCTCTTCCATTACATTCAGGACACGCTTTACAATATGGACCTATGTTCTTCTTTGCATTTTCTATGATTTCTGTGTATGACATTGTAGTATTCATCTCTTTACTCTCCTTTGTACTAAATAAAGTAATAAATCGTAATTATATTTTATCACACATAGAATCAAAATGTAAGATTGATGCTTAAGTTGTTAATGATAAAGAAGAAGAATCGGAGGACTTCCCTGATGAGGTTAAATATCATTCTTGGTATAGTTAAATATTACTTATATGTTTACTAAATGCTGTATTGAAATTTATTTTATAAATTCGATATCGGTCATCTTCTACCGTAAGAATTGCCATCGTTACATCATGATGAAATCTCTTACGACCGCAGCTACCTGGATTTAACCATAGAATTTCTTCTTTTTTCTCTAAGGAGTATTTATGGGAATGACCGTAAACAACAATGTTAACCTCTGGTGGTAGTTGTTTTATCTCTCTTTTGTTATGAATTAGATAAAAGGTAATGTTGTCTACTGCGATTGTTAAAGCAGATGGCAAAAACTCAGCCCACTCCTTATCATTATTACCTCGAACTACAAATAACGGTGCATAGGTTAATAACTCATCATAAATTTCTTTCGTATGAATATCACCAGCATGAAGTATATAATCTACTTGTTTTAGATGTTCACATACTTCTGGACGTAATATGCCATGAGTATCTGATATAATCGCTATTGTTGTCATAAAACCCTCCATGCTGGTAAATTTGTTCTTACTATTGTTTGCATATTCATCATTACTATTCGAGAGGATAAACTAATTCATGAAGTTGTTTTACTAAAATACGCTATCCAATAATAAAAGAAATTTTGCAGAATCAAAACATAGTTCTGCACCCAATATAGGCGAATTCTAAGGAACCCAGCCCAAAATCCGCAAAAAGCAAAAAAGTAGTAGCCAATGTATTAGCTACTACTTTTTTTATGAATAGAACAGTTATTTGTTAAGAACCTTCAATAAATTATTTACTGCTTTTTGTGCTGTGTTACTATAGAAATTATCATAACGGAAGAACATATAACCATCAACTAATTTAGTGTCACGGCAAGTTTTAATCATATCCGCTAATATGTTTGCGTTTTTCTTAAAATCAGGTTCATCATTGGAAGCTGATTTATAAACAGGTATACCAACATAAACATTTACGTCTGTATTTTTACGAAGTTCTAACCAACGATTTAGAATTCCATCGAATGGATATTGCTTATGTTCAAAACTCCAATACAGCTGAGGGCAGATATAATCTACATAACCTGGTTCAGATAACCAACGGTCAACATCAACATAATAACGATCTTTCATACGTAGGGTATCAAGAAATCCTCCTGGGCTGATTCCAAATACAACATCTGGGTTTTCGTTCTTAATTTCAGAGTAAATACCTTTTACTAATAAGTTAACATTCTGTCTTCTCCACTCATCAATTGGAAGAATTTTTTCACCATGTGCTTTACAAGATGCAACATATGTCTTATATTCTGGTGCGTCAAATATCTTTTCATAATTCGAACCTAAAGTTGGATAAAAATAATCATCAAAATGAATTCCATCTACATCATAATTTTGAACGATTTCAAGTACTCCATTACGAATTAGTGTACGTACCTCAGTTACTGCAGGATTGTAGTACAGATTTCCATCAAAGGACAATACATTACGGTCATTTGCTGTTTTCTTATCTGTTAGCCACTTTCTTGCAGGGTTATTCGCTGCCAAAGTTTTTACATCCGTATTTTTTGTTGTAACACGGTATGGATTTAACCATGCATGAAATTGAAGTCCTCTGTCATGGGCTGCTTCCACCATATACTCTAATGGGTCAAACCCAGGATCTTTTCCTTGCGTACCACTAATGTATTTAGACCAAGGAAAATAACTGGAATCATACATAGCATCTCCAAATGGGCGAACATGAACAATAACAGCATTCATCCCCATATCAACAACATTATCAAACATTTCATCAATTTGAGCTTCAAATTCATCTTTGGTATATCCTGTACTCTTAAACTCAAGATAGGAAATCCAAACTGCCTTAAATTCCATATCAACATAAATGTTCTGCAATGTTACACCTCCATTGACATCCTCTGCACGCAACGTATAGTAACCAGATTTTTTTACATCAAAAGAACCGCTTTCCGATAATTTTTTTCCGGATACTGACCACCGAATACTATTTTCTAAGGTAACAAGACCTTGTAAGTAAGTAACGGATTTTAACTTTGCTTCACTTTTGACTTCATATGTTACCGTTGCTTTTTGATTTAGCACACGATATGTTGCTTTTATCGTAGGCTCAGTAACTTCTTCCGTTGCTGCCATAGCTGGCACAGCTTGATTTATAGCAAATACAAACAATAACATCCAGGCTAAGATAAATTTCCATTTTCTCTTAAACATTGTATTCAACCTTTCTTTCTTCTAGCATATGGCTAGTTTCTATTTTGGGGCTTTTTATCTTACTATTTTTTATTATCGATTCGTAGGATAAGCTTCAAATAAGCTAGCTACAGTATCATAGATTGTTTTTGCAGCTTTCTTTTGAGAGGTAGAACTTGTTAATAAGGATAGATCATCTGGATTTGTTAAAAATGCTAACTCAATTAAAACAGCAGGTACAGAGTTATCACGAACAACAACAAAGCCCTTATCAATGATTCCAAGATTCTTTGTTCCTAATGATTTGGATAGATTGTTAACCAAGGTATTTGCTAAGATACTACTTGTTAATCCACTCGATGTTTTTGATTTATTTATACTACTATAATATACACTGGTACCACGAGCAGCTGAGGTAGTTGCTGAGTTACAGTGTAAACTGATAAAGAAATCTGCATCGACCTGTTTTGCAAATGCAGCTCGGTCAGCAAGTGCGATTAATGTATCATCAACTCTTGTGTAATAAACCTTAATACCTGAGTTTGTAAAATATTCTTTTGCATATTCATTTAGTACCTTAAAGTTAATTTCTTTCTCTTTTGTCGTACCTTTCATCGCACCAGGATCTCTCCCACCATGTCCTGCATCAAGAATGATAATTTTATCATAGATTGCATTAGGCCGATCAATCGTAACTTGTAGCTTACCATCTACTATAGTATATTGAAATCCTTGTATCACTTTTGTATTAATAAGTAATTCAGTACCTTTACTGGAGGAATAAGAAACTTTTATGTTCGAAACATTTTCATACGTATTTGCAATAGGGTTTTGCTCAAAGAAAGCACGATGATCACCTTTTATAAATATAGAAATCTGCTTTTTATGGTAGTTGTCCTCAGAAGAAATATCCGATAAACGAATTCCGCTTGGTAATTGAATATTAAGTGGTGTATTATTAATTACTGGAATTTCCTCTTCTTGCTCAAAGTTTAAAGTATAAGTAGAGCCATCTTGATGGATTTCGTAAGTTACATCTGGTGACGGTTTTTCTATAATCAAAAACGAGTTGTTTGGTGATGTAGAATTTAATGACACATATACCATAGAAGTTTTATCTTCCTGATTAGTAAAATTATAATCACCTATTGTATTTATCGCATTCGGTATAGACACATAGATACTGTCTTCATCTTCTGTAACAATTGGCTTAATTTCTTTTAGTCCGGTAATTGATAAATACTCCAAACCGCTTTCATCCCTACCTGCACTTATTTGTGTTAAATAATTTGAATAAAGAGATAAAGATAAGCCCTTTCCATCATTCTCTGATGTCATAGCATAATTTACCGAAGCATATGATAATGTGAAGATAACATCTGTTTGATTCTTCACCGCATCATAGATTACTCTTGCTTCCTTGGCTAATTCATTTCCGAAGGTAACTATACTGTCTGTAGCAATCATATTGTTGAAAGTTAATGTTAATTCATCGTTTACTTTTGAGGCAGTTACATTAGAAAATGTCTGATTAAAACTTAGCTGGTATTTTTCTTTATTCTTCGTTAATTGGTCCGTATCAAGTTTTAAAAATTGAGAACTATTTACATTACCAGTATCAATAGAATTTTCAGAATTCATTGCATTTTTTGCTTCTTCTAATACAGCTTTGTAACTTTCTTTTGTAGTCCAATTAAAATATTCTAACTCATTATAGTCACCATCCCCTGGAATGCTTGGTGAAACCGGAGGTAACGTTATGTTTGGCTCTTTACCGACCTTTTTTGTCGTTGTGATTTCAGATGTTTTCGTAGCTGAATTCCAGTTATAATCGTAGCCTAGAGCTTTTGATACGAATTGTGCCGGTACTAATACTGCTACTTCGCCATTATCTTCATTAAATACAAGCTTTGGTGCTACACCACAATCTACCAACTCGTCATTTAAGTAAGCGAGATTGCTACCTAATTCCATTAATAAATTAATATCACCTTTGGTAAAGGAAACAGTTCCTTTGCTTTCGGAATACTTGTAAGTTACACCCATGCTCTTTGCAAATACTTTGTATGCCTGAGCCATAGCGGTGTTTGCAATTAAGATACTAGGAAGGTTAGAAACATTTACGCTTTTGCCATCAAATTTTACACTTCCTTGAATCCCAGTATAACCAACAGTCTGATTATCATAAGTCAAATTTAAAGGCTTCGTAATGGTAACCGTGGAGCTTGAGCTATCCCAGTTATAGGAATAACCGAAGGTCTCTGCAACAAATCTTGTTGGAACTAATATGGCAGTTTCATTTGCCTTGGAATACTTAATGGAGATTGGTGCTGCATTCATGGTCACGGATTTTCCATTCACTATTGCAGTCTTACTACCTAAAGTTAACACGAGGGTAGTCTTGTCATCTCTAATTGTAACTGTTTTTTTCTCCTTATTATAAAGCGTCTTAAGCCCTAGTGTATCACGGAAGACTTTAACATATGGCCCTAGGGCTACTCCATTGCTTGATAGGATTCCTGGGTTATTCCCTAGTGGAATGGATTTCCCGTTATATACGTAAGAGATGGTCTCGTCAGTTATTGTCATCGAGGAGCTTGTTGTATAATTGTAAATTTTAAGTCCGCTTGCTGCTTGTGCCTGATCGACAGGGGCAGAACTTATTAATAAACTAACAATTAACAATACGCACATTTTCTTATAGTTTTTTACTTTTTTTCTCATAATTCACCTACTGTATTTCATTTTTGAGCCAAATTACATTCTTCTTTGGTCTGCAATAATAGAATACATAGTAATTTTGTTATAATTGTGTCATAAATTTTCAAAACTTTTGTCATATCATCGGAATTTTATCCCTAATATGTCTGGTACGATAAAAATCCGGTACTGCGAAAACCAGTACCGGATTTTTGATTAAACGATAGTATCACGAAACACACCAGGTGTCATACCTGTATTTTTCTTAAATGATGTAACAAAACAGGATTCATTAGAAAAACCGCATATTCGTGCAATTTCTTTCTGAGCGTAAGGACTGCTTTTAAGCAATTCTTTCGCCTTTGTTATTCGTGTTTTCACAATATATTCATGCGGAGAATAACCACATTCTTTTTTAAACGTTCTAGCAAAATAATATTCACTTAAAGCTACCTGCTTTGCAAGAGTTTTGATACTAAGATCTTTGGTTAGATGATCTTGAATGTATCTCATAGCTATTTTGGAAACCCTATTTGAGTTTTCTGAGCTTTCTCTGCTGCCCTGTCGAAGCAATTCAGATAGCACCATCGTAATGTAAGTGGTTATTACAGCTTCGTTTGTTTCTGTTAATTTTTGATATGCACGATAAATCTTCTCTATATAAGTAATGCAAGGAAATGAGTCCTCTAAACAAAATATTCCATTGCTGTTCTCAAGCAATGCCCTATCATATGCTGAAGCCGCAATTCCATCATAATGAAACCATATCGTCTCAAGTTCTTCCACAACTTCATAAGCATGAGGATAATAACAGTTTATGTAAACGATATCTCCTTCTTTTGCTATATATTGCTTCTGCTGATATGAAATCTTGGCTTTCCCACGTTTTATATACATAATTAAGTAACTGTTATAAGTATCTCTGGAAAGCTGATAGGTTGGTTCATAATAAAAATGTCCGGTACAAGTTACATAAAAGAAGGTATTTTTAGCTAAATTACTTGGCGTTGTAAAAAATAGTTCAGAATTTCGTTTTATTCCGGATTCCATTGCCTTCATAATTGTCCTCCTATTATTTCCCTATACTCTTTAATAAATCATAGTCTTTCTTTTACATTTTCATCAATCATTTATATTACCAATAGAATAAAATAAGTCATGATAAAGATGAACTCCTTGGTGTGCACATTCTTTTTCAAGAATATTACGATAAAGTTTTCTTGCTGTATCATAGTCTTTTAATCCGACTGCTCCTAATGCGCTCAAATAAATGCTATGGATTTGATTTCTTTTAGTTAAGTCATCATCAAAGATTAGAAAATCAGGTAACGAAACTGCAAAATAATCAATTTTCACCTCATCTTCAGAATGAGATAAACCAAAATCACAGAGCTGATTAAATATCTGATTCGCCTCACTAGTGTCACCTAACTTTTGTTTTGCAAGACCATAAAAAAGATAGCGGTCTGCCGGCTGATCATTATAATACATTGCAGTTCCAAGCTCAAACTTACCGATAGCAGCTTTTTGATAGCATTGCTTTGCGTTCTCTTTATCACCAATTCGCTCATAAAGGCACCCAAGATAATAATCAATGTGATTATCGGTAGCTTGCATAAGTTTTCCCTCTCCAAGATTTTCAGGGTAAACCTTTGCCTTTTGTAGTAAGATAACAGCACTTTTAAATTCTTCTACTGTTGCCTTCTCATTATACAAGGTTCTCTTAGCCATTTGCAACAAGGAAAATACATATTGTTCTGTAACTTTCCCTTCTCCGCCTTCCCATGGATGAAAACGATGTTCCATAAGACAGTTGTAAGCTTCCTCGTATCTTCCTGCAAGATTAAGTAAGGTAATATATTCGATGTAGAGGTCATCTCTTTTCTCGGCTAACTCAAGATAATTCTCTAACAGCCTAAGTCTATGCTGAAAGTCAACATTTAATTTCTTATATAGCTGATCTAGCTCCAGTAATATTCTGGCATCTGAATTATCACAAGCAAATGCCTTCTCCATCAAAGCTTTTGCTCTGTCACCATTATGTGCTTTGTTAAAATAATATAGAGCAAGATTACGATATACCGTTGGAAATGTACCATCTAGTTCAATGGACTTCTCATAACAGTCTTTTGCTTGATCATATTGTTTTTTATCATACCATAAAATCCCAAGATAGTACCATGCCATAGCATCCGTTGGATTTTGATTTGTAACAAAGGTGAGTATTTTTTTCTCATATAGCTTATTTGGAAAGCAATAATCCGAAGAACAAGTCGCTGCTCTTAAAAGATACTCGTTCATCTTAGCAATATCCTGTAGTTGATAAGAAAAATAGGCAGAAGAATATAGTATCATAGGATGATCCAAATGATAATAGGATAAGACATTAAGTGCCTCCACATTGCATCCTGTTTCTGCATAATCATAAGCTAATTCTAAATATAGATTAGGTACGAAGGAAATCTTTCTTAAGAAATCATCTAGTACCTCATTTGAGCCCTTTCGTGTATTGTCATCTATTGTATTATTACACTCTTTATCAATCAAATATAATTCAAACAAACTTCGATACTCAAAAGGATCTATCTCTAACGTGTCCGCAATGTATTCCTTTGCCAGAGTATAATTTCCCAAATAGCGTAATAAAGTAGCTTTTAGTCCTCTAGCCTTATGATTGTGTGAATTGAAGATTAAAGCCTGTTCCACTAACTCTAATGCTTTCTTATATTCTCCTTCTCTTGTTAAAATAGCAGAAGCATAATAGAGACTGTTTTCCTGTTGTTCTTTACTCCATGCTGCTTTTCTAAATAATGCATAAGCTTCTTCGTAAGATTCCTCATAAAAGCAACAGATACCTTTTAAGTATAAAGCTTCGGAATCATATGGATTTTTGTTATATTTCATTAATTGATCGATTGCGGTTGTAAAATAATTCTTTGCCTCACTCCATAGTCCTCGCCTAAATAATAACGTTCCATAAGCAGTATTCAATCGAATATCTTTTGGTGATCTCCTCAAACCTTCTAAATAATAGGCTTCTGGTTCATAAGTAGCATGTCGATACTGCTCTAAATGCATACCAATCATGAATAACTCTTCTAAGTCCTCTACTTTTTCCGGCTCTAATACAGGCTTTGCAGGCTCTGGAATTTCTTCTTCCCCTTGCTCAGGTGCATAACTAAGCAGTACTTCTCCCTTATTATTTAGCAACTGCACATATAAGTTTTTAAGATAATTAGTACTTTCCTTCTTAGTCTCATCCAATTTAGAGCCTAATTCAACCGGAAAAGTCTCCTTATAAGTTATGAGGGGCGATAGTTTTTGAATTGCTCTTTCACAAATTAGAGAATTATTTTCATATACCCTTAAGCTAAGATTTTCATATTCTGAAGTCATATAAAGAGTACAAGTAATCTCTGTATGTTGAGAGTCATCTGTATACTCTACTCCCAAAGCCCCACAAATCTGCGCTGATTTTACCATGCCAACTTCTTTATATGGAAGGAAATACTGTGTAAATTCTTTCTCTTCCATTGGTTTTAGCCAAGTAAAATCTGGTTGGTTTTCCGTATATACTCCTGTCATTAACTCGATATATGGTCCATTTTCATCCGTAAGATTTTTATCCCATGCTTTACCAAAGTCACCGCATCCCCAAGTCCATTGTTTTTTCCCAGGTGATATGTGATGATCTGCAATATGCAGCAATCCTGCTTTTTTCTCCTCGTCATATCCGCCTACAAAGTCATAGTTCGATTGATATGCCATATAAGAGGTAGGTACAGGGATATTCTTATACCGGGAAATATCAACACCTTTTGAATAATCCATCTTATAATATGTGCCTGTTGCAATCGGAAATGTAGAAACATCTCGCTTTCCATGGTCATAAACAGCATGTACGTCCGGAGGAAATACGGAATAAGTATGCTCATTCACCGCAACCGCCGGATTTGCCCACCATAAAAATGTCTGCGGTATGGAGGTTCTGTTGTATAACTGTCCTTTTATCTCAATATAGGCCTTCCCTTGATGTAAAGTAAATCGTGCTATATTTTTGGTTCCATACATCGTATCGGTTTCGCTAACAATCAAGGTTTTGCTGCCATCATGATTTTCCTCAAGTGTGTACTGTACTGGGGAAAATGTAGTCGGGCGATGATGCTGAGGCCAATTAAACTCAATTCCACCGGAGATCCAAGGCCCAGTTAAACCAACTAAAGCAGGCTTAATCACCTCATTATAATATACAAAATCATACTGATTTGTTTTATCATAAGCACGTTGAATTCTTCCTCCAAGTTCCGGTAGTATCATAATTTTTAGATACTCATTTTCAAGATACACTGCTCGATATGTTTTATCGACCAATTCATCATGAATCTTTTCAATCACCGGTAAAGGATATACTTTACCAGTGCTCCCCTGATAAACTCTCTTTTCTAGAAACATAGGATTTTTATCAGGTTCTCCAACCAAATAAGTTGGAATCACAACATCTTCTTCCCAGATTCTTACGATTTCTTGCTGATTCATAATTCCTCCCATTACTAACCATTTACCTAACCTGAAATAAGGTTACTGAATGGTTTTTATTAGTAAATATCTATATGTTATCTCTTATTATAGCAATGAAATAAAAAAACTCATTCCGCGTACTTGCGGTGCTATTTTCATTTCTTGCTCTATTCGAAGCGGATATTCCCACTTGCCTACAGGCAAGTTTTCCGCTTACGCTACTTGCTCTACGTGGCATTTTAAAACAGACAAGTCCATACCCCCGCTTAAAGAAGCGGAGAACTTCCCTGATGAGGTTAAATAGCTTTTCTAAAATTTTATATGAGTTTAGTTCAAGAAAAAAACTACCATCCAATCTTTGTTTATGTTATAATGGGACGCATGATTATTTTGATATAGAAGGGACGGAAAGAGTTGAAATTACAGCAATTATATAGTTATACAAGAAAAGCGATTGACGACTATCAGATGATTGAGGATGGAGATAAAATAGCAATCGGTATCTCTGGTGGAAAAGACAGTCTTACCTTATTATATGCACTTGCGGGCCTTAGAAGGTTTTACCCAAAGAAGTTTACCTTAGAAGCGATTACAGTAAGCCTAGGTTTTGAACCTTTTGACACGACTAAAATAGCAGCTTTATGCAAAGAACTTGATGTGAATTATACCGTTGTGAATACTGATATTGCTCCAATTATCTTTGAAACAAGAAAAGAATCCAACCCTTGCTCTCTTTGTGCAAAGATGAGAAAAGGTGCTTTTAATGATAAGGCAAAAGAGCTTGGGTGCAATAAATCTGCTTATGCTCATCATAAGGATGACGTAATTGAAACGACATTAATGTCACTATTATTTGAAGGGCGTTATTATACATTCTCGCCAATTACTTATCTTGATCGTATGGATATTACTTTAATTCGACCATTAATTTATGTAGATGAAGCAGATGTGATTGGATTTCAAAAAGCTTTTAATCTACCAGTCTTAAAGAATCCTTGCCCAATTGATGGCTATACCAAGAGGGAGTATGCTAAAAATCTCGTGAAACAGTTAAATCAAGAACATCCAGGCGCTAGGGTTAGACTATTCCATGCCGTTACAGATGGTTTGCTACCGGATTGGAAGAAAAATATAGAACAATAACAAAGTGCATTCCCAAAAACAGGGGTAATTGATATCTTATAGACTTTACATTTCTATAAGTACCAATTACCCCTGCTTATTTTCTCGTTACGTGTTATGAGTTTTCTCGTTATGTGTTACGAGTTTTCTCGTTACTTGTTACGAAGATACACTAGCAAACCATATCAAACCAGTTTCCAAGATCACCTGACTGATTGATATTTCCACCTTTGTTGTAAGTTTTAAGAGAATTTACAGCATTCATAGCAGACTTACCAATGTCAAAAGCTTTTCCTTGAATACGGCCTGCGAAGGAGCTGCTCCCAGTAAAGTAAGATTTTAAGCTGCTTATATCAGCTGCTTTTAACTTACTTTCATCAACTGTTAGTTTATTATCAGCTCCGACTGTTATACCCATTTTACCTAAAGCTACCTTGTTTGACTTTGTAATACCAGTCATATAAGCAGTAGTCTTAAGCACAGAAAGGTCGTTTTGTTTGCTAGCAGATTCCAAAACAGAATTATAGGACGAAGCAAACTCATTCATTGCTTTTGCAATACGATCGTAATCGTAGTCCTTTACCTTAACCATTTGGCCTGTTTTCTCATCCTTAACTTCTTTTTCAACCTGCTCCCAAATGGAGTTTTTACCGGTATTAAGAAGTTTATCTGTTGCTTCTTTTAAGGAGTCAGCATCCTTTTTTGTAGCTAGCATTTTGGATTTTTCAGAAGTTGCACCTGTAGTACTTGAAGATCCTGCCTCTTCGGCGTCCATCTTTTTATAATACGCAGAAAGTAACTTCTTATAACTTCCATTCTTAATACTCATATACTGGCCAAGGATATTGTTACTTCCGTTAGAAGAACCTTGTGATGTTGAAGAAAACAACGATGATGAATAGTTATAGTAATTTGTGGATATCGTCATATACATTCCCTCCTTTCATATGAGTTATATCGGATAGATTTAGTAAAATATTAGTTTTGCCCTGTTGTCATTAATGAAACAATAACGTAATATACCGTAAGCACTCTATACTCTTACACTTTCTAGTCTTACACTTTATAATCTTGTACTTTATAATCTTGTAAATTAAGCTAACTTCATTAAAGCATCTGTTAAGGATTTTAATTGTTCGTTTGCATCCTCAGTACTAGTGCCTTTTACACCAATGTAGAATTTGATTTTTGGCTCTGTTCCAGAAGGACGAACACAAACCCAAGCATCATTATCTAATTCGAAATATAATACATTTGACTTAGGTAAACCAGTCTTTGAAACTTCATTGGTATCAAGGTTGATTGCTTTATCCGTTTCATAATCGCGGAAAGATACTACTCTATAATTTCCAAGTTGTTTTGGTGGGTTTTGACGGAAGCCATCCATCATCTCCTTTATCTTTTCTGCACCTTCCACACCCTTTAAGGTCATTGTCTCAAGACCTTCACGGAAGTAACCATATTTCTTATAGATATTTAACATCTGATCCCAAAGAGTAAGTCCCTTTGTGCTATAGTAAGCTGCTGCTTCACAAAGTGCCATAACAGCTACAATTGCATCCTTATCTCTTGCATGAGTTCCAATAAGACAACCATAGCTTTCTTCAAAACCAAACTCATACGTTCCTTTGCCTGTTTCTTCAAAGAGCTTAATCTGCTCTCCAATATATTTAAATCCAGTAAGTACTTCGATTAGCTGAATATTGTATTCCTGTGCCACTTTATCAGCCATATTAGTGGAAACGATTGTTTTTATGAGAGCACCATCTTTCGCTATTGTGCCTTTCTCTTTCCTTTGACTTAATAAGTACTCACAGATTAACATTCCAGACATATTACCAGTAAAGGAAATATAATCTCCTGATTTGGAATCCTTTGCGTAAACTCCAAGACGATCCGCGTCAGGGTCCGTTGCTAATACTAAATCAGCATCCACTTTTTTAGCTAAATCTAAAGCAAGTTTAAATGCCTTTGGATCTTCTGGATTTGGATAGCCAACGGTACTAAAGTTACCGTCTGGAAGTTCTTGCTCTGGTACTACATAAACATTCTCAAATCCTAGCTCACTAAGAACACGGCGTGCTGGTATATTTCCCGTACCATGAAGTGGAGTATAGACAATTTTTAAGTCTCCTCCGACTTTCTTAATCACATCTGGATGAATTACTTGCTTTTTTAGCTCTGCGATATATAAATCATCAATTTCTTTTCCTATTATGTGATAAAGGCCTGCAGCGATTGCATCCTCTTTATTCATTGTTTTCACTGTATTAAAATCTGTAACATTATTTACTTCATTGATGATTTGCTCATCTTTTGGATAAGTAATCTGAGCGCCATCTTCCCAGTAAACCTTGTAACCATTGTATTCTGGCGGATTATGACTTGCTGTAATAACAATACCAGAGATACAGTTTAACGTACGAAGAGCAAAGGATAGCTCTGGAGTCGGACGTAGGGATTCAAAACGATATGCTTTGATTCCATTTGCACATAAGCAAAGTGCTACTTCTTCACTAAATTCTATGGACATATTTCTGGAATCGTATGCAATTGCTACACCACGATCTTCTCCATGCTCTTTCTTAATAAAATTAGCAAGTCCCTGTGTCGCTTTACGAACAGTATATAAATTCATACGATTTGTACCGGCTCCAATAATACCACGTAAGCCTCCAGTACCAAATTCTAAACTCTTATAGAAACGATCTTTAATTTCAATATCGTTACCCTCTAAATTTTTTAATTCAGCTTTTGTTTTCTCATCAAAGTACGCATCTTCACACCAAAAGCGGTAGGTATCCAAATAATTCATAGTTAGCCTCCATGCTGCGACTATCTTTTAGGAGCAGCTAATAGCTCAAGTTTTGCGCAGCGCAAACTTCTGTGTGAAGTTTTAGAGTTTCTTAGGTAACGTTTTTTGACACCTTAGAAATTCTCTTCACACTTTACTCCATACCTGCGCATGTTTTTTTGCAATAACAAGTTTGTAGCGCAGACACAAACCTGCTGGTTAAATACGTTGCATTCAGTTGGTTTCTCTTCACACTTGAAATCATTCTTCTCAGTAGGCTGATATTTGTGCCGAGGACGACGCAGGCACAAATATCCGTTCGAAAGAAAATTTATAATTTTCTTTCAAACTTCCTATCTTACAAAGCAAGTGCGTAATGATAGCGTAAGGTTTCTACCGCTTGTAGGATAGTAATCTTTCGCTTAACATATAGCACCTTTTTTACCATACTATACTAACACAGATTACTTCAACAATTCAAGGCTGTTCTGAATTAAATTACAACGTTATCCTACACAATCTCTTCTTAAGATTTCAAAGCACATTCTACCATTATGGTATGGACATTTCCATGGTTCCACGATTGGCTTTTTACTATATGGATTCCCATCTTTATCAACTTCCCAAAACCACTCAGAACCTGTTCTTTTGTCATGAACATTCTCTAAGATAAATTGAAAGATATCCTTCGCTGCCTCAAAATACCTAGTTTCGTTACGATCATTCTCGTACCCATTTAAAAATCCAACCACTGCTTCTGCTTGAACCCACCATATTCTTGATGTATTTACCTTCCCTTTTTCACATTCATTTAATAAGGAATGATCTTGATAAGCAATCTGATAGACCTGATTTGTTAAATCCTTCGTAATTGGATTTAATAAAGAATCATATTTCGGCTCTTCTAAGACATTAAGCCCACGAACGATAAGCCATGCCGCTTCAATGTCATGCCCATACGAATGCAAATCAAGTATACTATTCATATACTCATCAAAAAACACTTCCTGTCGGTGCAAGTTCGGATTATAAACTTTGGTACGGATGATGTCGAGAATCCACATTAATCGTTTTTTGATTTCAACATCACCAGTAACACGATAATATTCGGTATAAGCTTCGAAAATATGTAGTAGTGTATTCATCGTTTTATGAGCAATCACACCATTTTCAGAAAGCTTTTCATTGTCAATTGGTAAAAAGCCTCGATCAAAGGCTTCTAAATATCCATACGTATCCGTACATTTCTTTTCTATTATCTCAATAATAGATTTTGCCAGATTGATTACCTCCTCATCCTTGGTAGCGAAATAGTAAGAAGAAAGCGCATAGACCGCAAAGGCTTGATTGTAGGTATGTTTCGTTGTGTCATATGTACTCCCATCATAGTTTAAGGACCAATAGATACCACCATAGGTTTGATCGTAACAGTGAGTTTTCAAAAACTCATAAGCATGCTTTGCATAAGATAATAAGTCCTCTTCTCCAAGAATAAGGTAAGCATTTGAATAAAACCATAATATTCTGCTATTTAAGATACATCCTTTTACTGCTTTTTTATCTAACTGTAAATCAAAATCGAGATACCCATAAAATCCACCATTTTCTTCGTCTCTTAATTTATTCCAAAAAGGAATAATTACCTCTGTCAGATGAGCTTTCGCTAGCTCCTTCATATGTTTGTAATTATCCATGTTATCCACCTCGAAAAAAGTATTTCTAAAGATATTAGCGTAATAACAGTATTTTTTTGAAAAATCTCTTGTCCTTACGCTAGCGCCAAATGTTATAAAAATTATTATGCTATAGCAATAAGTGCTATAACAGATTGTTATGCTATAATAAATGCTATTTCACTAATAGCCATAAAAGATATTACGCTATCATAGAAATATTCTACTTTAATCGTAACATTAGGGATGCAAAAATTGCTTGCACCCCTAATGTTGGCTGGAGAGTCTTAATTTTACTGACTCTCCAAGAAAGACTTCCCCCTAACGTCTTTCTAAGAAGTTATCACAGAAGCTAGATAAAACTCACTTTTATGTCTCTTATCTGCTACTATAATCGTAATTGTTAAGGTATGTATCCTTTTCACATCTGAAACTAGTATATCTTGCAAATATAAGCAATCTCCCCAATTTTCATTAAAGTTCGCATCTAATAGGATTGCTTCTTCTTCCTTTCCATCTAACACAGCCTTAGCAATCGGTGCAGGTTTATGAATTGTTTTTCGGTATTGAACCGATAAAGTCTTACAGTCAAACTTTAATTCGATGGAGTCTCCTAACTTTGAAGCGATGTATCCGCCTTTAAAGATATCTGTAATCCCATATTGTTCATCATTATCTTTAAGAAAACCCTTTAATAATGGAGTTATCTCTAAATTCTTATAACGAATAGCCCCCTCAAAGCGGTTTGGCGTAATTGGTTTTGGCAACTTTGTTCCTATGATTCCATTCTTACTAGTTTCTGTATTATCAATTGTTTCAAGTTCTTTTGTAATAACATAGGCAACTAGTTCATGACCATAATCGTTTGGATGTAAGTTATCCGGAGTAATCTCTTCTATTAATAGTGTTCCTTTTTGTAACTCTTCATAAATACTATCTTTGATACTAACCATCGGAACCTGATAATGATATCCGACTCTACTATGTACCCTTCCCGCATTATTTCCCGTATCATATTGAACATTATGAAATAAGAAAAGTGCTGGTGAGCTTTTTGATGATAGAATAGTCCGTATTAGGCCCTCATAAGTTTCCATGAACAGATCGTTATCCTCATCATTCACGCTAAATTCTGCAAATACAACGTCTGGAGCATTTGATAATAAATCAGACTCTACTCTTGCTACGCCAAACTGAGAAGTCGTAGCTCCAATACCTGCATTTACATAGGTTAGATTCTCATTTTGAAAATAAGTTTTCCACCATTCAAAAACTCGGTAAGCATAACAAGTAAAAGGAGTACTGGATAGAGAACCTTGTGTAATCGACCCACCAATAAAACCGATGGTTAACGGTTCCTTTTTTCTTGCTCTTTCCATTACATGATGAAATCTATCTAGATTTCCTAACGATACAACTCCCCGTTCTGCCATACTGATCCTATCCATATAGTACCTCATTTCTGCTCTGCACTATGTTTGCTTGCGAGACAGCGTTATAGAATCCCAATCGTATTGTCATCTCCATTTGCAACATGGTTCTCTATAATATATGTAACGATTTCATCCACTGTAGTAAAAGCTAATCCTACATAACTGTCTGCTGCCCCATAATAGATTGCTATCTTTCCACTTTCAGCATCTGTTAACGCTGCACAAGGGAATACCACATTTGCAACAAAGCCTTTTTCCTCATAATCCATCTCTGGCGTTAAGATAAAGTTACCGGAACGGTATTTCACGATAGATGGATTCTCAATATCTAAGATTGCTGCGCCCATGCTATATACATAACCATTGCAGGTACCGATAACACCATGATAGAACAACAACCATCCTTCACTAGTTTCGATTGGAGCAGCTCCTCCACCAATCTTTAAGGATTGCCACCACTGATTGTAACCCCTAGTCATAACATGTCTGTGCTTACCCCAAAATACTAAATCAGGACTTTCGCTCACAAAGACATCGCCAAACGGAGTATGCCCACTATCACTAGGTCTGGATAATAATACAAAGTTACCATTGATTTTTCTAGGGAACATGACACCATTTCTGTTAAATGGTATAAATGGATTTTCTAATCGAATAAATGTCTTAAAATCTTTTGTTTTTGCTAAGCCTAATGCTGCACCATAAAAATCAGTACACCAAATGATGTAGTAAGTATCTTCTACTTTAATCAATCTTGGATCATAAGCATAACGAGGCATATAAGATTCACCTTCTTCATTAACAAAAGCAATCTTTTCTTTTTCGTAGGTCCAATGAATCGCATCTTTACTGTAGCCTAGATAAAGATGCGGGACTCCATTGACTTGTTCACCACGGAATACGCCAATAAATTCACCCTGGTAAGGAATCACTGCACTATTAAAAATGCGTGCAACTCCAGGAAGTGGATTCCGTCCGATAATTGGATTTTCAGAATATCTCCAAACAGGGCCAGGACAATCGGTAGGCTTTTCCTGCCAAGGGATATTTGGAAGGTTCTCGGTATACATTGTAACTTTACTCATAGTATCATTCTCCTTTGATTGCATATTACCATTTGAAAATGAGCTGTCACATAACCTAATCAAAATCACGGCTCGCAACAGCTCATTTTTAACTATTGCAAATAATAAATGCTCTTATTTAAAATATTGATCCAATGCCTCCTGAACTATGTTCTTTGTCTCTTCTGCATATTGAGCTGCTGTCTTCTCTCCATTCATAATTGGAACCATGGAGAAGTTATCTCCAAGACCTAAATTACCCCACATATCAAATTGCTCTCTCTTACCCATCATCTCTAAGTAATTATAGTTTCTTTCTGTCATCATCATGTTCTGGAACCACTCTACATCATCACGAAGTTCTGTATCACCCTGATACCAGTTGGACCAATCATGGAATACATTATAAACTAACTCAGGATCTTCTACACCATTTGGTATAAAGTAGTAGTTACCAGCAGTCTTCATCATCTTGTTGTTTTCATAGCTTCCGCTAGGACCAGTTGGCCATGGAACACATGCGATTTCAAAACCAACATCAGGTGAGATACCAAACTCTTTGAAAATCCAAGCTGCACCAGTGAAAAAACAACTCTGCTGCTGTGCATAAAGTTTGTTATTGGTATCCCAATCATCTTGATTCCATGGTGATGCAGTATGATCTTCATTGTACATCTTATAAATAAAATCCATTGCTTCAATGGTTGCAGGGGAACTTAAGGTTTCTTTCGCGCCGCTTGCAATTGATGTACCATTTGACATACATAAGTTCTCTAAAAGTATAGTCCACCATCCAGAATAACCATAAATATCGGTAGAACCATCACCATTCGTATCCTTCGTAGTAGCAATCAAGTACTCTCTAAATTTGTCCCAAGTCCACTCTCCTCTGTCATAAAGATCCTGTGGATTCTCTAGACCAGCTTGCTTAAGCATATCAAGGTTAAAGGACAATGGATTACCACCAAGCTGACTTGTCTTGGCAACAGGCCTAAATAAGTAATTATTATTAATCCCTGTAAAAGAAAGATAGCTCATTACTGCTTGATCCTTGAAGATATCACTATCTGGCGCTGCAAATTTGGAAATATCCATTGCATAACCGCTTAACGCTGCAGGTGCACCAAACTGAAGGTCTGTTTCGTAAATATCTACATCTGGCTTACCGGACATAATAGAGGTATTGATACTTTCGATAATACCATTCCAAGTAAGGTTAATAAAACGGAACTCTACGTTGTATTTTTCTTCAATTGCTCTCATGTTATCTAATTGCATCTGAGCTAATTCAACGTCTGTTACTTCTGGGTTATCTTCAATTGCGTGATGGTCCGATGTATAGTAATGTTCATACCATGTTCCTACTTTTATAATTCTCTTCCCATCAGCGGTATATTCCGCACGGCCTGATCCAGATGGTTTCGCAGTTGGTGTATTTTCTGGAAGCTTAGTCGCTTCAGCCGTAGGTGTTGAAGTCTTATCAGAATTACTTGGTGTATCTGTATTCTTACTGCATCCAGCAATAGAAAACATCATGGCAACGGTTAAGCCAAGAGCTAAGATTTTATTCATTTTTTTCTTCATATTGAACCCTCCATCAATATTTTAAATGGTTTTAGGAATATAGCTATTACTCAACAGGATAACCAATGGTTACACCATATACTTCCCAAGCTTCTTCGCCTTCCGCCTGTAATTTTGCAAGCGAACCGGCAAAATCTTCCGTTCCTAGGGCTGTTACAATCTGATCATACGTAATCTGGCACTTATTTCCTTCTGAGTTCTTGGCAGCTGCACCTTGCGCGATTCTGGTCCAACCATATGGAGCTCCATCACCTGGAACTGC
>NZ_DAMADT010000016.1:76631-83452 GCF_031997925.1 Lachnoclostridium sp.
ACTGCTACTAGCCAAACATTGCCTGATGATTTGTAACTAATTGTTACTATACAACCTGATTTTAAGAGAGAAGCATCAAAGGTTCCACCGTCGATGGCTGTATTAACGCCTGCTTGAGCCCATGCGTCTGCTTTCACTCCAAAGCCTTCAATTGCTACTTCATCTTTTACCTTTACCATAGGAGGAGCGAATTCACCAATGGTAACACTATATACTTCCCAAGGTTGATCACTTTCACATTGAAGTTTACCTAAAGTACTAGCAAAATCTTCGGTTCCAAGCGCTTCTACAATCTGTTCGTAAGTGATCTGGCACTTATTATTCTCATCATTTTTCGCTGCTGCTCCTTGTGCGATTCTGGTCCAACCATATGGTGCGCCTTCGCCTGGTACTGCTACTAACCAAACATCACCATCAGATTTATAATTAATTGTAACTACAGAACCTGGTTTTAATAAGGAAGCATCAAAAGTACCTCCGTCTAAAGTTGTACTAACACCGTCCTGAGTCCATTCATTCGCTTTTACCTCAAAGCCTTCAATCGAGGCATCATTCATGGTTGTAGGAAGTTGTTTTGCTTCATAACCAATGGTTACCGACTTAATTGACCATGCTGTATCACCTTCACCCTGTAAGATAGCAAGTGAACTTGCAAAATCTTCGGTTCCAAGAGCTTCCACGATTTGATCATATGTAATTTGGCATATTGAATTGCTATCATTCTTAACTGCTGTCTGCTGCTGAATTCTAGTCCAACCAAAAGGTGCACCTTCTCCAGGAACTGCTACTAACCAAACACTACCTTCCGAGGTATAGTTTATAGTGATAATACAACCTGGCTTAATTAAGGATGCGTCAAAAGTTCCTAAATTTGTTGTGGTATTAACACCAGCCTGAGACCAAGCATCACTACTTACATTAAATCCTTCAATTTCAACTGCATCTTTTACTTTTGTTAAGTTCGACCAATCTAATTCACCGAATCCATCTGGCTTATCAAAGGATACCGTAGTGTCAACTGCCATAGCATTACCGTTAGCATCACGGATTACGATATTATCTATATAAAGATCAGCAGAACCAAAGCCTTGATCTTTTCCATTGTCGGTTTCTTTTGTAAGGACGAATAAGTTTTTAGCTCCAGCTACAAAATACTGCGCCTCTTTATCTAAAGTACCGACTGCCTTATTAGGATTCTTTGTCTCAAGATAAACGGACCAAGGATCTTTGGATTCTTTCCTATCTGTTCCGCTATATGCATAGATAAAACCAGATACAGCGCGGAATTTTCCATCCTTATAAGCAACGGTTACATCCATTTCAATCGAACGTACATCTGCTATCTTACTCCCAAGTAAACTTGAAGTATCAATTGCTATGTAAGGAACTTTATCCTCTTGTAATTCCACCTTAAGCTGTTTGGAACCACCTAAATCTACAACGGATAATATCGATTTATCTGCATTACCAGGAGCTGTATTTAATTCAATAAATCCATAATTACTATCTTCAAAATCAATACCAACAAAAGGCTCTTTCACTGGTGTAGCTGTTGGTGCTACGGTAGCAGTAGGTGCTACGGTTACTTGATCACCATCTGTAGGCTTATCTCCCTTTTTACTACAAGCAGAGATGGAGAAAATCATAACGAATACCAGAAAAATAGCTAAAAACCTTTTCTTCTTAAACATACTACTCCTCCTTATATATAGATCATTTTCTTACAGTAAATCTTGTTACTGTAAGAATTCATATGCTGGTATAAACCATACCCCTGCGGATTATACCATAAGACAATCAACCCCTTTCTCACTTTTATACAAACGGTTAACCAACTATACCGCTTCGTTCCACACCTTCAATAAATCGCTTTTGTAATAATACATAAACGATAATTACCGGTAAGATAACTAATACAATTCCAGCATATAGATATAACCTTGCTATCGCTGGGGTCATTATTCGATCTACATTCGCTATGGTTTGTTGCAATGTTGTTATCTTTCTACTAATCACTATGTTGGGGCTAATGTTAAATAAGTTACCAAAAAAAGTGTCATTATACTGCCATACCAAAGAAAATATTGCTACTGTTAAAACGGATGGGATTGCATTCACTAACATGATGCGAAAATAGGTATACCACATACCAGCTCCATCTACAAAAGCTGCTTCTTCAATTTCCTTCGGCAGTCCTCGGAAAAATTGAGTAAAAATATAGATGTATAGCCCAGATCTTAAACCACATCCAAATAACGACATAATAAACATTGGTTTTACTGTTCCCAGGTAATTTGGTACCTTCCCAGTTAGCAAAGAAAACAAGCCAAGTGGATTAAATTTTTGAAAGGTCACATAAATCGGTAAGATAACCGTATGTGTTGGTATGACAATCATTACAATAACAAACCCGAATAATAACTTTTTGAAAGGAAAATTAAATCTTGCAAAGCCATATCCAACCATAGAGCATATCACTACTTGAATAACCATAAGACTAAGCACGTACGCTAGAGAATTTCCTAGCGTCTTAATATAATCCAGACGTAACGATGCGAGGCGATAACGCTCAAGCGTTGGATTTTGAGGTATGATATAGACTAATTTATTCGCAAAGTCTGAGTCCGAAAAAAACGAACTACTCACAATACCGATCAGTGGACCCAAAATGACATAGCAGATTCCTACTAATATAATCAATCGGAACAACCAGAAAAGAGCTTCTTTGGATTTCCTTATGTATTTTTTTCTATTATTCTCAAACTGCTTATCACTTTTTATTTTTTCAATTTCAATTTTACAACTTTGTATGAGATCCATTATGCTCTCCTTTCTAGTTATAATAAAATGTCTTCTTTGATATCGTTCCACAGACAATAACAAGGAATAAACATACAACAATCATACTAATTAAGCTCATTAAGGAACCTAGACCATAATTTTTGTTCATAAAGATTGTAGTATAAGATAATTGCACAACATCACTGTTTGCAAAGTTATCAACGACGGTATAAACGATATTCGTTAATATCAAAGGCATTATCATCGGGAAGGTTACCTTCCAGAATGTTTCATAACCAGTGGCACCCTCAATTTTAGCTACTTCATACAGTGAACTTGGAACTGCTTGTAAGGCTGCAATAAAGATAATGATCTGAACTCCTGAGGCAGTGATAATACTACTAATCCGAGATGCTGCTCCAATGATATATTCAAAAACAGCATCAGGTATTGCTATATCGCGAAATAGATTAAGATAGTAATCGATATTCACTCCTGTAGAGGTAGCACTTATAATTTCATCTGGTGCAGAAGCTATTCCACCACCTATTAATTGCGTCGATAATGCTATGGCTTGTTGTATTGCTTCCGAATTTAAGATGACTGGCAGGAAAAGGACTGCTCTTACAAACGTTCTTCCCTTGAATTTTTTGTTTAATAAAAGTGCAACAAAAATGCTAAAAAAGATAATTAACGGAATATCCACTACCATATCAAGCATGGAAGAAGTAAGTACTTGTTTAAAGGTCGGATGTGAAGTAAATAATTCTTTGAAATTTGCTAAGCCAGTATAGGTTAACGTATATCCAACACCACCATCTTCAATGGTTGCCACCGACATACCAAAACGAATGGTCATAATCAAACTTCTTAAGTAGAAAATGATAAAACCAATTAACCATGGAGAGATGAAGAGTAAGCCTACAATAGCTCTTTTACGACTGAGTGTTAATTTTCTTCGTTTCTTCATTCGTTCGTCCCCTCCATTTCATACCCCTTTGCAGGGATTATTATGCCATCTGTCTTATATGCGCTAGTAGTTGTATTTACATAGATGATAACACCATTGTCGTATGTTATTTTTCTTACACCAGTATCCAAAATCTCATGTTTTTTCATCGTTGCTCCAGTTACATTCTTTAGGACACTGTTAACTTCAGTATATAAAGTGATGGCATCCTCCTTCCAGTTTTTATAAGTCGTGCTATATTTGCTATTAAGGCCGGTATATTTGAGTTCTGATGAGCTTTGATAGGTAAACGTAAAATGAGGTGCTGCTCCATATTCAATTAATTTTAAGATCACATCACTCTTATCGCTGGTATCCATCAGATTAATAGAACTACCACAATAATCGATACAACCATGGAAAATCATCTGGTATAGTGGTATCTCTTCATCCATGAGAAAGAAACCATTCGATCTAAGTGATGCATTTAAAACATCAGATACATAAGGTAGGGAATAAAAATTACCCCCGTTTACCATCATCTGTTTTCCTGTCTTTTTCAGGGTTTCAAACTGCGCTTCCACTACTTGTTTCGCTTCCTCACGATTGATAAAATTCGTTCTTTTCTTATCCGAAGTAAGAACCTCTCCTAAATCACGTAATGAGATTCCAGTAATATCAATATCTTTGATTCCTTTTGATAAACCATTCACATAACGAGGTAAAAATTTTGGTGAAACCAGATTATAAATAGTCTCAGGATATCCAAGAGAGGATAACTGAATCAGTGTCGTTGGGTTTACTTGGCCAAAGATTCCTTCCATAGCGCTACCGAAATAGTAAACATTTTCAACTTTATGTTTATAACGCTTACTGATCCAAGTAACCTTTTGTAATGCGACATCCGAATAAAGTTTTCCTCCATTTTCCTCTAATGCTTTTGATAAAGCTTCTAATTCTTTTTCGCTACCAAGTTTTTTTATTAATTTAAATTTATCCGTGACATCATGGAAGTAACCTCCATTAAATGTCCCTTGATAATTCAGGATGATTTTATTGACACCTTTTTGATTTAAGTCTTTTACTATGGTATTGGCCTCTTCATACGTCGTCGCCTTATAAATCTCACGGTACTGAGTTCCTAAAAAGAAATTGGTACGCTTTACTCCGCCAATCACATCCATATAAAAATTAAGGTCAGTATTTCCTGCGTGTTTGGTTAGTTTTCCTTCTGATATTAAACGCTCTCTATAATAGTTTGCCATACCAGAATATCCATCGTATTCTTTCGTTAACATCGTATAGCGGACAGTGAAATCCTGCTTCATCATCTTTGGCTCAATGATGGGCATCATCGTATCATTTCCTGTATTACCACCGATAGCGACTACTTCATATCCTCTAACAGGGAAGGATACATAAGCATTATTATACGAGTTACGTACTCCTGAAATACTTGCAGAAATATTCGCAAGAGAATCTCCTGATTCAATCGTAGCGAATACCCCATAATTCTCTTTTTGAATACCAAACAAAGGTAATCTTGCAGGTTCTGTGTTTTCTACCACTGCAATATCAGCAACCAATGGATCAATTCCATAAACAAATTGGGAGTAATCGGCTGCATTAACTTTCCCGTTATTAAAATAAATTAAGGAGCCAGAACCATTTGGCAGTACAAGATAACCTGATTCCTCCATTCCCCCAGCTGCAAAATAACGTAGCAATTGAATCCGATAAAGTTTTCCGTCGCCATATTCTTCAATTTGTGAGGTGTTAACTGTTGCTTCGATACCATCTTCCACCAATCGGTATTCTAACGGTATTGTAAAAGAAATAGGAAATTCAACATCCCCTTCTGCAACCGACATATCAGTCATAAAATCTTCTTCCGTATAACCTGCTAAAATTAAGTACGATTCGATTTTATTTAAAGTAGCCATTGCAGCATTAATATCAAATGCTAATTCTAAGTAACCGCTGTAATCTTTTGATTCCTTATAACGTTTTCTAACATACTTTGCATCTTTTTCATCTAATTTTTCAAGGAAGGATTCTAAGCGTTCACTTTTTATATACATTGGTACAATTCCAGTTTTGCTTTTCGCATCACCAATCTTATAAATAAAGCGGAAACCATCCTTTATGGCTTCGATTGTAATCTGGTTTAACAATGTGGAATGCTCATAGGAATTAAAGTTACTAAGTGCTTGATTGTTATTAAAATATTCTACAAACAATTGCGATTTCAGTATGTTCTTATTTACTTCATTTGCTAAAGTATCTTGATCAGCAAAACGTGGATTACTATAAGCGATTTCCCCATTTCTCTTATCATAAATTGCTATTTCACCAGAACGTTGATTTACATATAATTTTAAATTTGTATTTTCTGCTCCAAGTACCATGCCATCTACTGCTGGACATTTTTCTGGTAACGGTATGAATTCTTTTCCCTCTTCATAGGAATATTCTAATAAACAGTCCTTATAATCATCGTATAGCACATAATGAAACAGGTAATAAACGCAATAGCCGATAACTCCAACCAGGAGTACCGCTAAGCACGAAAGAAGTAATTTCTTTAACAACTTCATGTCTTATGTCCTCCTAGCCTCGATTTTGTAGTTCAATGTACACATTCCGAAAGAAACCATATACTTGAGATAGTAAATCAAAAAGCATCATTATGATAAAGATGATAATTAACATAGCACAAAAGGTTAATAGTAAAGTTACTAAAGTTTTGGCTAAGGAATAATTGTGAATGATCATAATCCCCATAAGTATTAAAATAGATGTCCATGCAACCCCAAAAACAAGAATCAGGTAATAAAATGCATCCTCGTCTGCTGCTACAAATTGTGAAATTAACGTAGCAGGTACAAAAGTTAATATGAGTGGTAATAAAGCATATCCTACTGAAGTTACGATATCCTTAAATCGCCCCTCTCCCCCCATTAGACAGGTAACAGACCAATTACCGATACAAAAAAGGAAAAATAATAGCATTATCCCAACTAATTCATTCATAGAATCCACACTTCTTGGATCTACGTCATTTACAATAAAGCTTGCATGGATGCGGTTC
>NZ_DAMADT010000016.1:83462-94743 GCF_031997925.1 Lachnoclostridium sp.
ATAACAAAAACTAAATAATGCTGTTATGATTAAGGCAATTGGGACGCTTCCTCGCTCTCTGTGCCTTAGCTCATAGTACCCGTCTGCTGGGTGAGTCAGAATATAAAACGGATATAATAGTTTTTCCTTTGAAAACCAACGTTTCATTCTAATCCACCTCCATCCGTATCATCTACTATGTTCTTTCGTTTTCTTATGATTGATTTTGTAATCATACTTCCCACTAGAATAACAACAAGCCCCGTAAGTAGAAAACTTAGATTTTCTTTCAAAATTTCATTACGATAGCGTTTGTAGGCAATGGAATAATACTCGCGGCTCATACCAAGTTTCAGATAATTCATTGCCAACTTATTCTCCCCTTTGGATAAATAAGCTTTTCCGATACCCACATTAGCAATTTCAAAATTTTCGTCAAGCTTTAACACCTGCTCCCATTTTTCAACTGCTAACGATTCATCCCCATCAAAACGAAGCGCTACTGCATCATTAATTAACGTTCCGTATTCTGTTGCATGAAACACTAAAATTTCTGCTCTGGTAGAATCTAATACTAAAATCATATTATTTGATGATTCAATTGCTACTGGAGCAACAAAGGTACCCGCCTGTGAGCCAAGCCCCCCGAAGATATAAAGGAGGTTTCCTTCGTAATCGTAGGTGAATATTCTTCCTCTTCTGGAATCTAAGATGGAATAAATCCCATTGTTTCGATATACCACATCTACGATTTTACTTGGCCCAGCGTAGACGTTCATTCCACCGGTTCTTAAATCCCCACCTACGTTCTTCTTTACTCCTTTTTTTATAACGTCTTCCCCACTAGGATTTAGTCTACGTACCGCCTGTTCTCCAGCATTATCAATATTTGACGCAAAAATAAAACCTTTTTCATCGATATCGATTCCTGTAAATTCTGTCGGGATAAATAGTGACTGTCTACTCCTCTCTTTTTTTGTAGATAATCTACGCCAAAACTTCTCCCATAATGTAATCTCAACCTTTATGGTTCCGTAGAAACTGGTAAATTGACCATTCGAGTCAAAAACCATAATCCCTTCTGTCATACCTTTCGCGATACAAAAGATACGGTCAGCATAATCTACAGTAACCTTTAGCGGTGTAAAAACATAACCTTCTTCTAAAACATCGCTCTGCGGATTATCTACAATCTTTATAAATTGATCCTCAGAACTCAGAACCACGATTCGTTTGTTCTCAGAATCTGCGATGTAAAGCTCATTTTTCTTCGAGATTGCTACGCCGTAAGGACGGTTAAATCGATCAAGAGTACCGTTGTTATCAAATTCCTTAATTACCCTGACCAATTTTGTCATGGTATCATTTAACACAACGATACGATTATTGTTGGTATCCGCAATATATACAAGCCCATCTGGTGCAATGCATAAATCTTGTGGATTATTAAAAGCTCCGATTCCAAAGGATACACCTGAAATACTATGATCTGGTACATATGCAGCTGGTGTATGTACGATATAATCACGATAATCGTAGTTATAAGTATCGTACGGAACATGATCATTTGCTAACGCTGTCACATTGCCAAACATCATACAAAAGATTAGGGTAGTGATTATTACAGCGATTCGCATTTGCTTCTTTAGCTTCTTTAGCTTCTTAAGCTTCATTCACTATCCTCCTATTCTTTCATACCTGATGTTGTCATCGTCTCAAGAATATTGCTTTGACAAATTAAAAAGAAAGTAATCGGGATTGCTGCCAGTATAAAACTAACCGCTGCGGAAGCACCCGCTCTTTTCGCACCGCCTGCTGTAATCTGTTGTAGGGCAAATTGTAAAGGTTTTAATTCTTCACTTCGGAGGAAAGTGCTTCCGGTATTCCCCCACATCTGTTGAAATTGAAAGATTGCGAGCGTTAACCATGCCGGCTTTACATTAGGCATAATAATAGTCCAGTAGGTCTTCCATTCACTTGCACCATCTAGTCTTGATGATTCAACTAGGGAGGTTGGAATCTGTTCCATAAACTGTTTCATCAAATAGAGACCCATACCAAATTGCCATGCTGGAAGTATCAATGCTAAGTAAGTGTTGTTTATATGTAAGAGTGAAATTATCATGTAATTTGGAATCTGTGTTACTGTCCATGAAAACATCATAGATAATACGATCATTTGAAAGATGATTTTCTTTCCTGGAAAGTCATGCTTTGCTAACGGATAGGCAGCAAGTGATGCTATTATAACGTGACCAACCGTTCCAAATCCTGTGATAATAAAGGTATTAAAAATATACCTTGAGAATGGTACCCAAGTATCATTCATCAATACAAATAGGTCCGTAAAGTTTTCTAAGGTAGGATTCTTTACGAAGATTGCCGGAGGATACTTAAAAATTTCATCCAATGGCTTTAGTGCATTATTGGCAATCATAACGAGCGGAAGGGCCATAAAGATACCGCAGAAAAACATCAAGGTAAATAAAAGCCCATTCCCGGCAGCGGAACGATTTAGCTGCTTTTGTCTACGAAATAATCGCCTTTTAGGCTTCATGTAATCTCTAGCCACCTTATTCCCCTACCCTTCTTAGTAATCTTTGAACAAGTTTATTCGTCCCTACCATCAGTAAGAATAAAACGGTTGCAATAGCGGATGCATAGCCCATCTCAAAGCGATAAGTACCATAGTCAAGTAGATGCGTTACTATTGTAGTACCAGCATAATTCACACTTGGATTACCAGCCAATTGTATGGATACATCCGCGATAGCAAAGGACTGAGTGATCTGCATTACCGCACCAAACATTAATTGAGGCTTCATGGCTGGTAGTGTCACATGCCAAAGTTCTTGCCATCTATTCCTAACTCCATCTACTGCTGCCGCTTCGTATAAGGTACGATCAACCGTCTGTAATCCTGCAATAAATGCCAAGAACCCAGTACCAAGACTTAGCCATAATTGCACTACAATAAGGAATGGTAAGATATACTTCGCATCCTTCATCCAAATCTTTGCTTCATTAATGACACCTAGATTCATTAAAAAACCATTCAAGATTCCATAACGATCTCCGGTAAAGATTAGATTCCATATTAAATATGCCTGCCCACAGATGGAAGGTGCATAGAAAACTAAGGTTAAGAAGGCTCTTAATTTACCATGAAACTCATTAATAATCCATGCAAACAATAAACATAATAAATAACTTGCTGGTCCTGTAATGATTGCAAAGAGTAACGTATTCTTTAAAGCGATGAGGAATATATTATCCTCCAAAAATAGTTTCGTATAGTTTGCCCATCCAATAAATGTTGGTGCTTGTAACATGTTAAAATAAGTAAAACTTAAAATAACGGAAACCAGAATTGGTAACACGGTAAATAAAAAGAATAATATTAGGTAAGGAGCCATCATAAGGTAGGAAGTTTTACTTTTGACGATTCGCTTTCTTAATGTCGATTTCTTTCTTACTTCAATTAATATGTCTTGCTGGTTCTTAGCCAAAATATCCCCTCCTTATCCTTAGTCATTTGCCAATGGCATATGAAATTCTTTTCTCTTGTAATTGATTTCATCATTAATATAGATGATATTATCCATTAGACATTCTCTTGCTGATGCAGAATCCGTATTCGTCGTAACCTTATAGAATGCATTGTCAATATTTCTCCAAGTAAAGTAACCACCCGGTACCTGACGTGTACCTACAACACTTTCAAACTGTTTCTTTAAGGCAGTATAATCTGCTGATGGCCATGGAAGTCTTTCAAATGCTTCCTTATTCGCAGTCGCTACACGTGCAGAAGCTCCCATTAAACTTTCCATCTCTTTTCCATAAAGAGTTTGGACTTCTGCACTAGTCCACCATTTTATAAATTCCCAGGAGTCCTCTTTATATTTTGACGCCTCCATAATAATGCAGGCGGAACCAACACTAGCTACATTTCGATTAATTGTCCCGTCCTCTTTCCTCATACCAGGGACCGGCGCAAATCCCCATAGCCCTTTGATGTCGGGAGCAGAAACCTGAAAATTATTATAAACAGAATAATCCGCTATAATAATTGGACATTCCCCAGTACGGAATCGGTCCTCAACACTGGTAACTTTATCGAGTTTATACTCTGTGTATAGACTACAATACTCTTTAAAAGCGTTGATACCTTCATCGCTATCTAATGCAGATTTTGTTGCATCTTCGTTATAATACTGGCCACCGAACTGATTTAGTAGCATCAAGAAATTAAGTTCATTTGGCAACATACCAAACTCCATCTGATTCTTAGCAAGTACTGACATGATAACTTTCACATCATCCCAAGTTTGTGGTAAGGTAAGTCCTAACTCTTTTAGGATATCTTTTCGATAAAACATCATTGGAAACGTTTGTGTCTCCGGAAGGGCAAAGGTATGGTTTTGATAGGTAAACGGAACCATAGCACTATCAAAAAAGCGCTCTCTAACTTCTTTTAAGTCACTAAACTGGCTTAAGTCAGCAACTGCATTACGAAGTCCATAATTCATAGGCATATCATTCGAACTTTGGATGGCACTATTGTAGGTCGGATTTGATATATTAAGCTGAATAGCAACATCGGGTCCTTGACCAGCAAGCGTTGCTTGAAGTAATGTTCCCATATCTACGAGCATCACATTTACGTTAATTCCTGTTCTTTTCGTAAATGTCTCGTCAATCAGAGATTTGATAACATTTGCTTGGTCCCGTCCCGTACCAACCCATAACGTAATGGTATGGGTTTCTTTTCCTTTCTCAGAAACATTGCCAATCTGGTTGTAATCAATGATGAAGGAATAAAAAAGTCTACAAATCTCGTACCATAATTTTGACCAAAAAGAACTTCTAGATATATTCGCATCCACATCTGGCGAATAGATATAAATAGCATCTAATTGTAAAGGCTGTGAAACTGCACCTGATAACCAAGTACCTACAGCGCGAACGTTTATTTTATAAGAAGTAACAACCTTTTTAAAATACTCCTGGTCTTTTATTAAGTCTTCTAACTGATCACGCATTGTTACTAAAACAGCTTCTTTATCGCTACTTCCTCCTGCTACCTCACGTAAATGTTTGATTGAGGAATCGAGTTGATTATGTACGTCGATAAGTTCTGCTTCTAACTCCGGTAATTTTGCCTCAATCTGATAATCACTATAAATATCTGGTTTCACACCCGTAATACGGATTATCTTTCGATAGATGGCGTTTAATTTTGATAAGGATTCTTGAACCTCCCCGATGATACTGGAGAATTCACCTAATACGTTCTGCATACGAAGGGTATGACTTCCTGCTTCTAAATAAATCTTATATGCTTCCTTATTTTCATCCATGAAGGAATCAAATCTCCAATTGGATTGATATCGGAAGCCATAATCACTTAATTCATTAAACAAAACTTTACCGTCAATTGTAATTTTTCGCGAAACATAGATACCTCTTACGAAATTTTGTTTCGTAAAGAACCCAATATTGTAATAACCGGTCTCTGGAACCTCAAAATCCCATTCCATCCACTGACCTGTCAAACGCCAGGAATTGCCTCCAATCGTGTTGTTTAGCAGTTCTTTTGTGCTAGAAGGATAAACTGCTGGGGAGGATTGGTCTTGTTTTGGGTACAACATTTGGGAAGACGTTTTCGTAACAGATTCTGCTTCGACCCTTACAAGGATGCCTGACGTATCCTTTGCATTCATCCCATCCCATTCTGCTTTTTTAGTTTTATAATCTACTACTTCAGTTGTATTATTTAAGGTAATACGGCGAAGTAACATCGGTTCTCTCAAAGAAAGCATTGAAATTTTATGTACTCCTTCGGTAAAATACACCGAAAGATGATTGATAACATAACCATTGCTATCATATAAGTAACTAGTAATCCATTCTGGTGTTTCATAAAGCGTCGGCTTTAAATCATTTCCTTGATTATCTTTTTCCCACTTCTTAGTCATAATTCCATCTTTATTAAGGTAGAATTCTGTTATGTTGTTTGACCAGACTCTGGAGAATTCAACAAGTGCCAACTCATCATAGGGAAGTTCTCCATCAATAAAGAAGCTCCTTTGTATTTCAGAATTCTTTCCCTCGATTGGATAATAAGTTAAAGAAATATCATAAAAACCTGCATTTTTTATATCTACTTCATATTCAATGAAACCTGTTTCTGAAATTATTACTGAGGTTCCATCCATTCTTTCATAATCAATCAATTCTTTTGGTTTTACTGCTATTTCCTTCCCGTTTGAATCTAGTTCACCCTCTATATAATAGACATAGTCTTTTGCTTCTATCCTATACTCATCCGAAGGTTTCACATTGTCAAAACCTTCCTTGTAGATGGTGTATCGTTTTATAGATTTGTCGACGGAGTAGGATCCAACGATTTCTTCGTAATCTGCCGTTGTTTTATTTTCAGCAGCTGAAACCGTCTTTCCACTCTGAATTGGTGTAAATAACATGGTCGCTGCCAGAAAAAATGATAATGTACTTCGTAACCTCTGTCTTCTTACCATATTTCCCTTCATTCCTACGTTTGCACATTGTCTTGCTTTCGAAACAATGCATATCATCAAATTTGTCAATGTAGCACATACACAAACTGCAAGAGTTGATAATTTATCCTTTACTCTTTTCTCTTTTTTATAATTCATAATACCAAGCATCCTCCCCTTCCTGTGGTTTTGGCGTATATATTTTTAAGATACGCTCTAATAGAAATGTGGATAAGAAGCACCATCCTCCAGGGAGTATAAGCCAGAATGGCAATGGCAACACCAATAGCAGAAATCCGCAAAATATCGTTCCGGTAATCAGAAAAATGGTATATGGTAAATGTCTAAATTCCATGAGTAAGGTCATCTTGAATATACTACTTAATTTTAATTGAAACCTAGACAGTACCGGGAAGACGTAGGTTATAAATCCTATTAACAAGAGAATAAGTGCATCATAAATAATGATGATTGTAAGAGAATATGTATTTCCCCCTTTTGTAACATACTCTCTATTCATATAAAATAAAGCTCCAATCATGATTAAGAGGATTGTTATGAAACCACCTGGTAATAATGTTCTTTTAAAAGATCTGAAAAACTCTTTTGATGGATAACTTCTTTCTTTTCGAACAGTTTTCACCATTGCATAATAGAATGATGTGATTGAGCTTCCAATTGTTATAATAGGAATGCAGCATAGAATACACAATACATTCAACATAATGATATGACCTATCTTTGTCATCGTTGTAATAATTTTTCCATCAGAGCTTAACCATTCTATCATGGCTAAATCACCTCTCTCATAGTAATTTTCCATACAATCCATGATTAATACTATCTATTCATGAATGGACATTACATTATAGATATCCTACTTATTCATGAACCTCATAATTCTTTAAGTCTGGAAGTTTATCTAATGTTACTACACTATCATGGGCATAGACCTTCTTAACCATATACTCTTCTGTATACTGTTCCGACAGCCAATTAATCAAAGCAGATTTTGTTACAAATTCTCCACCCCATGTTGCAAAAAATCCCCACATTGCACCATCCCGAATTGCTAAATCTGGATCAAACAGACATCCATTTTCAGATAGTACGATCATCTTCTTTGCTTTCGTATATTTCAAAGCTCCTAAATATTTATTAATCTGAGAGGTATAAACTTTTTCACCAGGATAAATATCCTCACCGATCATATCTACATATTCATCTCCCGGATACCATTCCTTATCCTGACCATTCCATATCCAGATTAAGTTATTAAGCCCGTATTCCTTTGTTAATTTATCGTATAATACTATGTACAATTTCTTATAGGCTTCCGCGCCTTTGGCTCCCCACCAAAACCATCCGCCGCTAGCTTCATGCAACGGTCTCCAAAGAATAGGAACATCTGCTTCTTTTAGTTTTTGAAGCTCTTTTGCGATAGCATCAATATCAGCCATCAATAATTGATATCCTTCTTCATCTTGACCATTCATAATCTTAGCTAAATCTATATTTGTTTCTTCTTTATAAAAACCACGATACCAAGTTCCGGTTAAATATTTCGTTGGTGCATTCCAGTGCCAGCAAAATGTAACAATACCACCTTTTTCGTCAAATTCTATGGCATATTCTATCGCTTTTGAACTGCTGCCTTTTTCTACCCTTGATGGTGTATAATCAATTAGATCAAGGCCTAGAACCGCTGGGAATTTTCCTTCTGTCGTTTTCCATATTGCAGAAATTTCTGTTCCATACATTCCTTTCTCACAATATTGACCAGATAAGAACTTGTTACCATAGATATCAGTTAAATAACTCATCAATCTTTTAGCACGATCACTAGCATTTTGATTTACTAATGTTGCGGGAACTTCATAGATACTTGCATCAAGTTCCATGGAGGATGTTACTATTAATTTATCCACGACAACCCACCCCCAGTATTTTGATAACTTAACGCTATGTTCCCCATTCGCAAGAAATATTCTTTCTAATTTCGAATCTGAGAATTTGTTTTGATCGGTTACTGCAACACCAACGTTGTCACCATCTACTAAAACATAATTTTCTTTGTATCCACCCAAAGCCGCACTAATGAAGTTTAAATCATAAAAACCATCGCTCTCAATAGTAAGCTTAAATTCACAAAAATCACCGTCGTCTTCAAATCCACTGATGTAACCTGTTCCAGAGAATCCACTTTTACTACTTTCTATCTTTACATTCCCACTAAGAAGAGCATCTTCCGCTTCAAGTTCAATCGGTACCATCGTAGGCAATAGCGTAGCAGTGGGTGAATCAATATTTACCACAGTCTCTGTATTTACCACAACATCATTTGGATTACTACCCTCTCCTGCTTTCCCAGGTGATGTGCATCCGTTTACAGATAATCCAATCAGTAAACACATTAGATAGAAGCTTTGCTTTCTCATAATAAAATCATCCCTTCGGTTATGTATCGTTAGGCTTTGTTTATGTTCGTTAGATTTTGGTTATGTTCGATAGACTTCGGTTATGTATTGTTAGACTTTGGTTATTTAAGTAGAAAGAAAGAAGCATTGTTATTCTTATTACCATGCATTGATATTGCACGTTATGGTGCATTTATTTGCTATGAATATTACATTATTTTCCTCTCATATATGCATTATAACATATGATTTTTTAAGACACGAGCATATATTGTAATATATGTACAATAGATTTATTGCTAAATCAACTTTTTAATGTTTTTTTGCAAATCATATTTTTTATTAAATGATGCATTTTATATTACAAAAACATTTTATAGCACATAAATGCTCTATATTTGTGCACTATTCGACCAATTTCAATATAGCAGAGTTCCTAACCTTACAAAATTACCACTCTAAGTTTAAAAAATTATGAGCCAATTTACGTGTCGCTACAAAATACCTCAACAACTATCTTTGAAAAAGACTACAAGCAATTACAAAATAAAACAACTAACCAGAAACAGTCGAATGACATTATGTTTCTGATTAGTTGTAACATCTAAGTCTATGGGATCATGATACTTATTTTCTTATACTATTATCCTAGATTTTCAAGATTCCGAATCGATGACATTCGAATAATTGGTTGTGTCTCAATACTTATTATTTCGCGAGGAAAATCAGGATTTTCCATTCTCCATAATAGTTGCTGAACTAATCTTTTTCCAACCTTTTGGTTCCTAACCGCTACGGTAGTTAAGATTGACTCCACCTGGGTAAGCCCTTCTATATTATCAAATCCAGTAACAGCCACGTCCTCAGGTATACGATATCCACGCTTTCTTAAACAACGAATGACATATAAGGCTATATCATCATTCGCACAAACAATTGCTTCTGGAATGTATGGAAAGGCACTTATTGTTTCTTCCACTTCTTCAATTTTATAGTAACGATCTGCCTTATGAGAAACTGTAACAATATCTGGATCGACAGAAAGGTCTGCTAGACGCATTCCATCTAAAAAACCTTCATAACGTTGTTTTATTGATTCGCAATATGTAACATCACCAATAAAGCCAATCTTTTTCATACCCTGTGATGTTAGATGTTCCATTATCATTCGAATACTATTTTTACCCTCACATACAATAACATCGTTATAACCAAAGCCGCCAAGTCCATTTGCTGGCTGATCTAAGAATACTGTAGGTAACTTCATCTTAAGAATCATATCGGTATATTTGTTAGTGAATACACCAATAAATAAAATTGCATCTACATTCTCTGTAAAGTCTAATGGCAATGTAAGATTTTCTTCAGCCTCATCACTAATAAAATTCAGCCTAAGCTTACAACCATTTTTATTTACTTCGTCGGAAATCCCCATAATAATGCTATTCCAAAATGCACATAATTCTCGTCTAGCAAGAACAACAATAGTCTTGTAATCATTCATACTCGTTTTCAGTTTAAATTCGTTTAATACAGCAGGAGCTAATTTAAGATAACCAAGTTCACACGCTCTCTTAATAACAAGATAACGGGTTTCATATGCTACGGTATCAGAATTATTCAAAGCTCTTGCAACTGTATTTCTAGATAAATTCAATTCTTTTGCAACATCCTGAATTGTTACCTTCTTCATACTAATCTTATCCCCTATGATATGTTCTATGGTTAGGATGCTCCAATTTGTAATAGAACTAGAAGTATCGGAATACTAACCACGCTAATATTAGATGAGTTATATTTGTTTTACATATATAGACAAATTTATGATAATATTTCGCTCATCTATGATACTAAGTAAAAGCAGATACTCGGAATCCGCGTCGCTACTTCCTCGTAACCTTACAGCAGCTCTGCCACTATCTCAGTGGATGCTTGAACACCCACTATTACCCCCGCTTTCGCTTCGCTAAGAAGCGGGGGACATCTTCAGAAAGGTTATATAACAAATCTTACCATATATTTTTCAGATATTCAAGCTTATCAAGCATAAATTTGTTCCTTCATTTAAATATTGCACCATTTCCAGAACTCTTTTGCAAAATCTTGCATCATTATTCTAATTGGAGATTTCGAGAAATCGAAAGAAAAATAGTAAGATTCAAACCATTACCAGTTCAGCTCTTTTATATCAGCAATTGTCGCAATCTCCGTTGCACTCATAGCCAGTATTGGATTTTTCATCACTGGATTTCCCAAATAATACATCATTCAACTCAGTTACCCCTAATACGACACAAGGATAAGCCCTTCATTGATATACCCCCTGTCAAGTAGACAGGTCAAATATCTAAAACAAAGTGCTGAAAA
>NZ_DAMADT010000017.1:0-24692 GCF_031997925.1 Lachnoclostridium sp.
GTTTGCAGCGAAATTAGTATCGGACCTAGAAATGTTTTTACTTCCTGTAAAGCATTAAATAATTCCGACGATGGATTTAACTTTTATGATGCAAAAAAACGCAGTCAAGGTATATGACTGTGAAGCATCCTATAACTGAGTAGGGGATGGTAATGGAAATGGATTAAAGTAGGTGGAAATTACTCAGCGGATAATCATTATCTTGAAAATTGTACTTCCACAGGAAATCGTTCTAGAGGTTTTGACCAAAATAACAATACTGGTTATATTACACTAGTAAATTGTACTGGTACCAAAAATAACGTAAATTTCTATTTGCCAACAGCGCCAGTTTCTGAAAAACATATATTTACTGGCTGTATCTCTTCTGGTGGAGCAAGCAAAGATAAAATCGTAGGAGCTACCGTTATAAACTGTTTATTTTATCAGTAAAAATAATAGTATTTAGTTCGTATTTTAGTTCGTATTGAAGTTAGTAGGTTTTGATTCGGAGCTTGAATTTAAGTGATTTTAATAACTCCTCATTAATATTAATGTAGAGTAATTAAGAATCATATTGGAATTAACAGGGGTTTTAAATGTGAATAATTAATGAGAAAAGCCGCTGTAAGTGATCATGAGGATAAAATACAGCGGCTTTAAGGTGATATCGAATATAATGCTGGGAGAGTTGAGTATGTATTTTTTACCCTAAAATCAAACATAAGCGAATTTAAGTACTTTATTTCTTATTTCCAACGATTTGCTACTTGTTATTATAAATGTAAGACTCTTTCAATACCCCTTTTGCCTTGTTTCGAGGCACATACTCTATATCCATAGAATTCTCTGACCGTAAATATCGTAATTGTCTTGTCCATTCCCTTGTCCGTGCAATAACAGAAAGTTTATCAACTTCAATATGTCTGTTTGAATAGTGTTCAAAATATAATTTTAATCTTTCTTTTGTATTAGATGCTATACTAATCTTTTGCATTAATTCAGGATTTTCACCTTCGACAAAATTCTTTTTCCCTTCATTACAGTTACTACATAACACCTGTAAATTATCCAGCTCTGTCTTTCCACCCCAGGATAAAGGTACTATATGGTCTATATGTACACGAATATGATCGTCTTTCACATTCTTACCACACATCTGACAAGTACTATTATCCCTAATTATAACTAAAGCGTTTAATTTCTTACTTATATATCTTCTATCTTTGGGTTCATTTTTTGGCTCAGGATATGGAAAACAATAACACTTTGTCGAACTATCATAATTAATTTCATATCCATCATCTCTTAACATTCTTAATGATCTTTCCCAACCTCCAACATTATTGACAACTTCCTTTAGTATGTCACGGTGTATCTGTTCCCCAATATTCTCCTTAAAGTACCTTAACAGTTTTGGCTTCGCGCCTTGCTGCTCACGCATTTCATCATTCCCTTTCTTACAGCGTTATATTTTTGCGCCTCTTTTTTCTACTGTAACTACATATAACTTTATGTTATCATTAACCAGAATCCATTTATTAAAAATATTATCACAAACCAATATAATTCGTAAATTTAAATAATATGCATCTTATCATCTTCTTTATACAAAAAGGTAACTTTATGTCTGTAGTTGCCATTTCTAAGCAAATAATACTCAATGAAAATTCTATTGTATTAATAAACTAAAGCATCTCACGTTGACGATAAAATTATGTAGCCCCAGCCATTTTCATATCTCATTACATCCCCCACCTATTTCCCAGTATCATGTTCTAACACCCTCCTAATCTCTTTTGCGATTGCTTCAATTACTGTAACTGTTACCGTATTTCCAAACTGTTTATATAAATGAGTATCTGCCAAAATCAGTTTATATTCATCAGGAAATCCTTGTAATCTAGCCCATTCTCTTGGAGTCATTTTCCGTATTCCTTCTCTATTAACCTCACCTTTAATATGCGTAACAGGTGTGAAATCTATTAATCTATTGTCAATAATAAGATTTCGTTCTCTTCCCATACCACCACAAACTATAGCTCCTGCTTGTCCAAAAAGATCTCTGATCTCGTAACCAAAGCCATTTCCTTTAGCCTTATGACGTTCCTTATGTTTTCTTAATGTATCCATATACGCTGTGGATAAATAATACTTAACACTCACAACATCTCTTTCCATAATATCTCTAATACATGTATCAGAACATGTTCCTATAGGGAAACGAAAATCTTTACTATCTATGTCATTTCTGAAAGCAACAATATAAATGCGCTCTCTATTCTGAGGCACTCCAAAATCCTTACTATTTAGTACCTGATCATACACGATATACCCAATTTGTTCAAATGCCCTTTTTATTACCTTAAAGGTTCTTCCATTATCATGAATTGTTAATCCTTTTACGTTTTCACAAAAGATTACTTTAGGTTTGTGTCCATCGCATATTCTTACTACATCTTGGAATAAAGTTCCCCTACACATCCCTTTATAGTCATCATCAAATCCCATTCTTTTTCCTGCCAATGAGAAAGCTTGACAAGGAAAACCTGCCAAACATATATCAAATGGCGGAACTTCCTCTTCTTTAATCTGTGTGATATCACCAGCAATCTCAAATTCATCTTGCTTATAATTGGCCTTATATGTCTTTTTCGCATTTTCATCCCATTCACTCACAAATACGGTTTTAATTTCATTACCAAACGCTTTTTCAAATCCCTTTCTAATCCCGCCAATTCCTGCAAATAAATCTATAGATCTATACATATCCTTACTCCTTCTATTAATGCTGATTAAAAATGTTTTAAATGTCACATTCAAGTGTCATTTCATTCTTATTTATGTTGATATTTTAATAATACTAATTTCGCAATATATGTCACTTATTTTTACTTTCACAGTCCGTAACATTTATCATTAATAACTTTCTAGATTAATATATATATAACCATATCACTATCGAACATATTTTCTGTTATAGTAACACAAATAGACTGTCAAATCAATCATTTTAGTCAGGATTTAATACTAGTGATTTTTAATCTCAATAACTATTTTCATTCCATAATATAAAAAGCAGAGATGCCTCCCTGCTTATATCGTTTATTTAAAAGATCCTTTATATCACTTATGAAGCTATCAAAGTACCTAATACTTATAATACAATTATATTTCTTTTTCCAAATGTTATATAATCCTCACAAATTTCACGACTGAAAAATTAAGGAGCACTTTAATTTAATATTTTCAGTCCCTGAATACACCTACATATCTATAATCAATAGCATACCTAGGCCATTTCAAGTTCATTAAACACTGGGCTCACAACACTTATTCACAGCTCATACGGAGTCACCTGATACACATAATAATTCAACCAATTCGTATACAACGCATTAGCATGTGCTCTCCAAGAAAGATTAGGTCTTTTCATAGAGTCATCACTAGGATAATAATTCTTCGGTAACTGGATCTCCAATCCTTTATTTACATCCCTCTTATACTCATTATCTAAGGTTATTCTATCATACTCTGGGTGTCCCATAACAAAAATATGTTTTCCATCTCCCCCCATCACAATAAGTACTCCGGCTTCCTCTGATTCTGCAAGAATCGTAAGATCAGAGTTTTGTAAGATCTCTTCTCTCGATGTTTCCGTATGTCGGGAGTGAGGGGCTAAGAATACATCATCAAATCCTCTCACTAATGGTTCTTTTCTATTTAAAAGTTTATGTTCAAAGATTCCAAACATTTTAGCAGGAAGAGGATATTTCTTAATTCCATAATGATAATAAAGTCCAGCTTGAGCTCCCCAGCAAAGATGAAGTGTCGAAGTTACATGCGATTTCGACCATTCCATAATTTTTTTCAGCTCACTCCAATAAGCAACTTCTTCAAATTCCATCTGCTCCACAGGAGCGCCAGTAATGATTAAGCCGTCAAAGCGTCTGTTTTTTACATCGTCATGAGTCAGATAGAACTGCTCAAGATGGCTCGTAGCCGTATTCTTTCCCACATAAGTATCGGTGGTTAAAAACGTGATATCAACCTGAAGCGGTGTATTACTTAAGCTGCGAAGTAATTGAACTTCGGTATCTTCCTTTAATGGCATAAGATTTAAGATTGCTATTTTAAGTGGACGTATATCCTGATGCATCGCTCGCTTTTCATCCATCATGAATATATTCTCTTCTTCTAGAATTTTCTTTGCGGGTAAATCATTTTGAACTTTAATTGGCATCGATATATCCTCCTCTTTTTATATTAAGCTATTATGCTTCGTTTAGTAATTGTATGAATTCTTCTTCTGTAATAACAGGAATTCCAAGCTCTCTTGCTTTCTTATTTTTCGATGAGCTTGAAGTATTATCGTTGTTAATCAGATAATTGGTTTTCGCTGTAACAGAACCAGTCACTTTTCCCCCGTGCTGTTCGATTACATCCTTTACCTCATTTCGATTTGTAAAATGTTCTACAGATCCAGTGATAACAAAGGTGAGCCCTTTTAATTTTTCAGGTCCTTCCGCTACTTCTTCTTTTTCAAAGGTTATTTCCTTTAATAAATCTTCTATAATAAGTTTATTTTCTGGTTTTTGAAAATAAGACACAAATGCTTCTGCTATCACATAACCGATTTGTGGTATCTGAGTAAGCTCATCAACCGTAGCATTTGATACTTTATTAAAATCATAACCAAACTCTTTACAGATGAGTTTCGCATTTGCTAATCCGACATTTGCTATGCCTAAGCTATAAATAAACTTAGCTAAAATTGGTGTTCTCGCTTTCTCCACAGAATCCACAAGATTTCGGAATGACTTTTCACCAAAGCCCTCCATGGTTGTAATCTCCTCTTTAAAATCTTTCACGTGGAAAATGTCTGCTAGTTCCTTGATAAGCCCTTTTGCAATCAATTTTTCTATAGTAGCCTCTGACAAACCTTCAATATTCATAGCATCACGACTTACAAAATGGGTAAATGACTTGATCTTCTTTGCAAGGCACTCTGGATTCATACAGTACAACGACTTCACATCACTATCTTGTTTTATCATCGTATCACCACCACAAACCGGACAGATCTTTGGTATTGGTAAATGCCCGCTTCTTGTTAGGTTATCTGCAATTTGCGGTATAATCATATTCGCTTTATAAACCGTTACCTTATCACCTAATCCAAGCTCTAGTCCCTCCATAATACTGATATTATGAAGGCTTGCACGGCTTACTGTTGTTCCTTCTAATTCTACTGACTCAAAGATAGCGACTGGATTAATCAATCCTGTTCTTGAAGCACTCCATTCAATTTCTTGTAAGGTAGTTTCCTTGATTTCATCTCTCCATTTAAATGCTATTCCGTTTCTTGGGAACTTCGAAGTTCTTCCAAGTGATTCACCATATGCAATATCATTATAAAATAGCACTAAACCATCTGATGGAAAATCATTCGTCATAATATGGCTTTCAAAATACTCCATCGTTTCTGCCATATTTTCTGAGGTTACAAGCTTCTCTTCGACCACATCAAATCCTAGTTCTTTTAACCACTTAAATTGCTCCATCATCGTTTTAAAACGATTCATCTCATCCATTCGAATAAGAGCAAATGCGAAGAAATTAACATTTCGCTTTGCTGTTATCTCATTATTTAATTGACGCACGGAACCGCTGCAAAGATTTCTCGGGTTCTTATATTTTGCATCTGCATCTGGAATTTGCGCATTAATCTTTTCAAAATCTGAATAACGAATTACTGCTTCTCCTCGGATAATTAGTTCTCCCTCATAAGGAATTGTTAGTGGGAGATTTTTAAATACCTTTGCATTGTTTGTTACAACCTCTCCAATTTCACCATTTCCTCTTGTTACAGCTTTTACTAATTCGCCATTGCGATAAGTTAGAACGATGGTGAGACCATCCATCTTCCAGGAAAGTACTCCTTCTTTATTACCAAGCCAATCAATCAAAGCTGTTACTTCTTTTGTCTTATCAAGAGAAAGCATCGCAGACTCGTGACGCTCCTTTGGTAACTCACTTAATATTTCATAACCAACATTTCTAGTTGGACTTCCCGCTAAGACAATTCCAGTTTCTTCTTCAAGCTTCTTTAACTCATCATACAATTTATCATACTCAAAATTGCTCATGATTTCCCGGTCTTCCTGCTCATAGACTCTGGCTGCCTTATCGAGAAGTTCGGTTAATTGGGTGATACGTTGTTTTTTTACCTGCATTGCCTTGCTCCTTTTTATCGTTCTCTCTATCTTTTAGAATCTGATTTCTTAGCTGCAAACCGATTACCACCCGTATTTCCTTTTGAGTAGCTCCTTGGTTGCTCTGTTTTGCTTCTTGATGCGAATTTATTATCCTCTGATTTGTTCTTAGAAACGAATCTATTGTCCTCAGATCTATTCTTTACGCCAAATTTATTTCCCTCTGAGCTATTCTTTGTACCAATCTTATTTCCATCAGAGCTATTCTTTGCACCAAACTTATTTCCCTCTAATCTGTTCTTTGATCCAAACTTATTTCCCTCTGAGTTATTCTTTGTACCAAACTTATTTCCATTAGAGCTATTCTTTGCTCCAAACTTATTCCCATCTGAGCTATTCTTTGTACCAAACTTATTTCCATCAGAGCTATTCTTTGCTCCAAACTTATTTCCCTCAGAGCTATTCTTTGCTCCAAACTTATTTCCCTCAGAGCTATTCTTTGCACCAAACTTATTTCCATCAGGGCTATTGTTTGATCCAAACTTATTTCCCTCAGAGCTATTCTTTGCTCCAAACTTATTTCCATTAGAGATATTCTTTGCTCCAAACTTATTTCCATTAGAGCTATTCTTTGTACCAAACTTATTTCCCTCTGATTTATTCTTTGATACGTATTTACTTACCTCTGATTTATTTCTTGTTGCTTCGTTTCTCTTTTTATCTTCCTTTTTTTCTGCGAAGTATTTGTCTTTCGTTATTCTCTTTCCAGTGGATACTTTCTTACCGTGAGACTTTGCTATATTGCCCACGTTTACCCTTTCAATTGGGAATTCATCATCCGGTTCTAAATTTAAGGCTTCATTCGTTGATAATTCAATTAGTTCCTTTAATCCCTCAAGCTCTTTATCAGTTAAGTTACGATACCCACCAACATTTAGCCTTCCAAGATTAATATTCATAATTCGTAAACGGACAAGTCTAGTAACCTTATAATCAAAGTATTCGCACATACGACGAATCTGACGATTCAATCCCTGTGTTAAGATAATTTTAAACGTAACCTTATCAATTGCTTCTAATGTACAAGGTTTCGTTACTGTATCAAGGATTGGTACTCCTCCTGCCATTCCTTTTAAAAATGCAGCAGTTATCGGTTTATTCACTGTTACAATATATTCTTTTTCGTGATGATTACCCGCACGCAGGATTTTATTAACGATATCACCATTATTAGTTAATAAGATAAGCCCTTCGGAATCTTTATCGAGTCTTCCGATTGGATAAATACGTTGACTGTATTTAATATAGTCTATAATATTATCTGGTTCTCTTTTCTCCGTCGTACACACGATGCCCTTTGGCTTATGAAATGCGATAAGAACCATCTTTTCTTCTCTACTTACTTCTTTTTTACCAAGCATAACCTTCTGTCCTGGTAATACTTTACTTCCCATCACAGCAACTTCGCCATCAATGGTAACCTCACCATTTGCAATTTTTGTGTCTGCATCTCTACGAGAACAAATTCCAGAATCACTAAGAAATTTATTAATACGGACTGCTTTCTCTTCCGTTTCTTCTGTATCAAATAATCGTTTTGTAACCTTCGCCATGTTTCTTGTTATCCTTTCTATCTGAGAATATCATAAGATTTTAAAATCTTGGGTTCATTAAAAAAATTTTTGGAGCTTTTAGCATACTACTTTAAACCTATTTTTCTATGAAATAAACGAGAAGCTTATTCTTGTAAGAAATTAAACCTTATTCTATTTTCTCACCAGTTGTAATATTATATCATTATTTTCTTATCATTCCAATCATTTCTTATTTCTATTAAATAGCGTTAATAACTTACATTTCTAATTTAATCCAATACATGATATCAGTGATTTTTGAAGTAATAACATTAGAAAAAGTACACTTCGCGAACTTTTCCTTATTATGAATTAATCTGGCTAACATTGCTTGTATCTGTTGATTTTACAATATAATACTAATTATCAGTGAGCTATTTTCGATTGTACATTAACATTACCAAAGCGGATATTCGCAATCCGCTTACGCTACTTACTCATATCCTCATCAGGTAAGTACACTTCCCTGATGAGGTTAAATAGAAAATCATTTGTAATTGACTTTACAAATCTTTCATTTGTCGATATAATATTGAAGTACTATAAACACAATTTAATTTAATAAGCCTTTCTAAGGCATATCTTGCATCTGTAGCTCAGTGGATAGGGCAGCAGCTTCCGAAGCTGAAGGTCGTAGGTTCGAATCCTATCAGGTGCATTTTTTATACTCAAAATTAGCCTTTCTTTTCTTTTTTTATAAAAAATCTCTTTTTCTTCTTTGATATTTCCTTCTTCATGTAAATTTTTGTTACATCTTTGTTACAAATTATTAATCTAATGTTACCAAAATATGAGATAATAGTTGATTTCTGGGACATCTTTTGGTATGATAAGTAAGATTTATTCTTTATATCATACTAGAAATTTATTTTACTTACGGATACCCATTGCATGACAAGCATGAAATAGCATGCTTCGCGAACTTTTCCTTATCATGAATAAGAAGTGTAACGTACTTTTCATTCGCACTAATTCTGACCGATGCATTCCACATCTACTTATTGATGCGATAGTGCTTATAATTAAAGCTCGTGCTTTTCACTTTTGTACTAGCACCCATTACATACCATATCTGTTTACAGATGCGGTACTGTCATAATTATATAGTGTGATATACAATTTATTTCATACTATACTCTTGATCAACATAGCAATACCATCTCAAAGAAGAACTTAAGGAGTAACCCTATGAGATTAAAGTATAAAAAATTGTTGTTATTATTTACGATGGGTATCTTTGGCATAGGAATGGTCACTATCTCATTTCAAGTTACGCCGGATTCTGCATTGCAAGCTTTTGTAAAAGAGGGAGATCGAGATTTAGATTCTAATAATCCTGACAATTCTCTCGATACTTCACAAGAAATCACTCCTACAGCATTTGCAACAAATACACCAATACCAGAGAACCCGAATGCACTTAAGAAAGATGCTTATCCGGAAATCAATAAATTAATAGAAACATATTATAAAGCAAAAGTTAGCACAGATGCTGATTCAATTGAAATTTTAAAAGATTGTGTTACCGATGCGAGTCTACTTGATTTTGAACGTATTTCAAAAAAAGTCGAATATATTACAGATTATAAAAACTTTCATTGTTATAGCAAGCCTGGAACTGGAGAAATTGATTATATTGTTTATGTATCTTATGATATTATGATCACAAAGATACAAACTGGAGCCCCAAGTATTGATGTGTTCTATATCACCTATCAGGATGCTAAACCACATATCTTTTTGGGCAATGTTTCTCAGAAAACGAAAGATTATATTGATAAAACAAACTTAGACGAGGACGTTCAGAAACTAAGTAAAGAGGCTGACGATAACTTAGTTAAAGCAATTGATTCAGATGAAGATTTAAGGGAATTTTATGAAAATCTAACTGCACAAACTCCAAGTGGTGAACCAGGTGCACCACCTGCACAATAAATTACCTAGATACAACAAGATGAACTGACAAGACATTTCACTTGTCCCAAATAATTCCAAGCCATCTTAAACTTTCGTTATGAATAAAAATATAGAAAAAGCGGGAACAAATCTAACTCCTAAAGGGATGCACCAAGTGTATCTTAGGAATAACTATTTGTTCCCGCTTTTCTAGTCTAGATCTTTCATAATTATTTCTTTCCTTACCTTTACCAAAGATATAATATCAATCACCCATTTCCAACAATTCATCCCTTATCGATTCATAGTTGTAAACAGTATCCGAAAGAATCTCTTCCATCGCAACCTGAGTCTGATTAATCTCTTTTACCATTTCCTCTAGGTGTTCTCTATCCCTATCTTCTCCTACTGGTACTAAGATTAGCTCATGAATACTAGAAGGCAAAAGGTAAAAATCAGATCCCAATTGATTATAAAATAGTTCCAGTAATCCTTGATATAGCAAGCAACTAGCTCCATTAATTCCACAACTATTCGTAAGAACATACATAGAAGAATTGTAATTGGTTGGTAAGGTTGCTACTTCTTTTTTTGGAGTCCATGACTCATGCTTAATTGCATCATAAACAATGTCTTCCATAGGTCGTATGATTGCTGGAAAGTTATTTTTCGTATTTTCCATAGCCACACTTCGTAACTCTTCTACGGACACTCCCCAGTTCTTTCGATGTTCTTCTGTAATCCGAACACTACCTATCCCTTCCTCATCCCTTCTGATTAAGCAATGAAATGTAACTGCAAATTCTAAAAAACGAAAATGTGGGATGCTTTGCAATAAAAACTGGTTTTTCTCATAATTTACTAGCCGATTGATGATCCTTGATTTTACTTCCTCAAACTCCATTCGAGATGGTATCGCAATCCTTCCAGTCTCTTCCCTAGCTCCATCATAAGCTTTTATAACCTCATCCACTATGTCAATTATAGATTGACCCTTTTGATAATTCTCATAATAAGAATTTAAATAAATACTTGGCATTATTTTATCCTTACTACAACGTATCATAAGACCATCTAGTAATAGACCATTGTTCTTTCGAACCTGATTTAAATCAGTTTCGTATTCATCTCCTAGACATTTTTTCACTTCCTCCTTTATATAGTTTAGGAAGTTTTCATAGGACATTAATTTAGACACCTAAAACACAATCAGCAAACATTTTTATTGCTGATATTCTCCTTTCTTTGAATTCCATAAGGTATTTCCACTTTTGAATTTCAAACAAAATATAATTTTATTACAATAAGAAATTCGAAATTTAAACCTTTAGTTAATAATTAATCAAAATGAACTTTCAAATTTTTTGGTACATGGATTAAGGTCAGAATAGAATATTTGGGGGAAATTTACGATAATTTAATTTTAGACTTTATTAACAAAATAATCTTAATTTATTTGTTCTGATTATTTCGTATGAAAGAAATGAAATTTATCTAAGATATTACTTTAATTTAGAAACGAAATCCAAAAGTGGTTAAATAACTTCTATGGTAGTTTAATCGTACCAAAATGAGCTAAAAAAAACAATCGCAAGTTTCCATTGCGATTGTAGAAAATTTGAATTAAAATTCAACAAATTAAATAAATGAACCTCTGGTACTTCTGTTATACTTCGCATCACTCATACTAATTGCTACCTGACCTGGCAGGTAACAAGCCCACATTCCTATACCAGATATTTGTACTAAAACATCAAGAACCTTTGATTCATTGGAAAGATACAAAGAAAGATTATATAATCCTACTTGTATGTCACATAAGAAAAAGAGTATCATCCCAAGTAAAAACAAATCATAGCGAATCTGCCCATTCATATAATGCTTCTTTGGATATAAATGAATTAAAAAGATGAGGTTACTGACAAAGTTCACAATGTAGAATACGCTTACCAATAAGAGAGTATCTAAGACAAAACCATTGAATTGTAAGACAACGATAATTAAAGCACTTATAAATACTCTTGTCGCTAGGTGAATTAAGAAATTTAAAAAGCCCTTTTCCTGTCTTCTTCTATGAACACGATTTTCCATACGAAGTGAATACCGTGATAAGCTGAACATACGGTAAAAATAAATTAGTTGAACGATACAAAATGCAATGACACCATATTGAAATTCAGTTGTAAATAATAAAAAAACATCTGCTATTACTGTAAATACAAAGGCAACATTTAATAAGATTCGATCTGCTATTGCTTGATAGCATAAGGTTCTTACCACTGTCAAAACGAAGCATAACACAATTGATGTAAATTTTAAAATAGATGATACAATAACTGGACCTCCAAAGAAGTCCAGTGCTAAGAATGCTACATATAAAATTCCAAGGATACAAACAATACTCTTGCTAATCCTATTCCCCAAACGATAATTCATATGCTTCCTCCAAATCTAAGGAAAGACATTCTGCCTGTTTCCTACGAATTTTCGCTATTTAATCTCTTTAGTATCTCGAATGCTGCTTCTTTTGGTACAGGCTTACCGTAATAGTATCCTTGCGCCTTTCCACAATTAATTTCTTTTAAGAATTTTTCTTGTTCTGATAACTCTACGCCTTCAGCAATCACATCAATATTTAAATGTTTTGCTAGATCAATCATCGTATGGACGATTTTCTGATCAGAATTATTCTCTAATATTGTATCTAAAAAGCTTTTGTCAATTTTTAAATTATTCACTGGTAATCGCTTTAGGTAATTTAAAGAAGAGTATCCTGTCCCAAAATCATCTAATGCGAATGTAATACCAATTTCCTTAAGTTTTGATATCGTAGCAATTGAGAATTCCAAATCATCTAACGCAACTGTTTCTGTAATTTCAAATTCCAAACCTCTTGCGTCTACTTTGGTCTCTTCGAGCATTTCATATACCATTGGAAGAAAATCTTTATCTTTAAATTGTCTTGCTGATAAATTCACAGCAATCACGATATCATGATAACCACTCTCTTGAAGCATTCGTAGCTGCATGCAAGCCTCATAAAGCATCTTCTTACCAATTGCTACAATCATTCCATTATCTTCAGCAAGTGGAATAAAATCAATTGGCGCAATTATTCCCTTCTCTGGATGCTGCCAACGTGCTAATGCTTCAAATCCCACTACACGGTCATTTGCCAAATTAATCTGAGGTTGATAATATACAACAAATTGATTCTCTTCGATTGCCTTACGAAGTTCTGATTGCATCTCTAACTTCTGCATCATCTTAAGATTAATAGAATCATCATAATAACAGAAAGTATTCTTTCCACGCTCTTTTGCTTCGTACATTGCAGAATTCATATTCTTTACAAGGCTTTGCGTTGTCTTACCATCCTTTGGCGCAATCGCAACACCGATACTAACCGTTATAAAAAATTCCCTTGTTGCAACTCGAAACGGTGTTTCAAAGATTTGCTGTACTTCTAAAATTCTTTCTTCTAATTCCGATAAATCTGTTAGATTTTGAATTAATATCGCAAACTCATCTCCACCAATTCTTGATAAATAATCATTTTCCTTAATGAGTTCTTCTAAACGATGCATCACATCAATTAGCATCTCATCACCATAGGAATGACCTAACGTATCATTGATGTCTTTAAAATTATCAATATCTATATCTAAGATTCCAACGATTTCATTCTGACGTATCGTAGCCATAATACCATCCAATAATTCAACAAATGCAAGCCGATTTGGTAGCGATGTCAAATAGTCAGAATACGCCATACGTTTCACGATTTCTTTACTCTTTTTTAGTTCTTCATATTTGCTATGTAACGCATCTTTGGTTGCAGTGACCTCTGATAATGCCTTCTCTAATTCTTTATTGCTTTCTTTTAGTTTCTGATTTACATTAATAGCAGCCTTCTCTGCCTTGGTTCGCTTTCTTATATTCACAAATAATAAAAGAAACAAAATCGAAAACACAACTATTGTCACAAGTAAGATATATAACAAATTCCGTCCAGACTCAGTTTCTATCTGTTTCACGGCCGTATCTGCAGTTGTATTCATTAAAATAAGTTCGGTATCTGTAGAAGTTGTATTCATTGCTGATAATACAATTTGAAGCAATCTGCTTTTTCCCATTCTTATTCTTATGCTCTCTTGGTGTTATATTTCATACAAGAAATATGCATTAGACTTCTTGTTATTCTTCGGAGCATTCCTTTCTACACAATATGCCTCCATTGTGTTACAATAATGTATTTTATTGTGTTACAATATGCCTACATTGTGTTACAATAATGTATTTTACTGAGTTACAATATGCCTTCCATCGTGTTACAATATCTCTTCCATTTGTGTTACAATATCTCTTCCATTTGTGTTACAATATGCCCTTCATTGTGTTACAATATGTCCTCCATGGTGCTACAATATGCCTTCCATGGTGCTACAATATGTTTTCCATTGTGCTGCAATAGTTTTCCATTGTGCTACAATATGTTTTCCATTGTGCTGCAATATATTTTCCATTGTGCTACAATATGTTTTCCATTGTGCTACAATATGTTTTCCATTGTGCTACAATATGTTTTCGTGTTACCTCAAAATCCGTACCTTCATAAAATTACTTTATCAGATATATACTAACATAATTACCACATTCTTTCAATTATTAAATTACAGATTTTCTCAAAATATTACGTAATAAGTATAAGAAAAACCAATATTATGGCTCTTTTTGTTCAAATGTTCAAAGTAAAGGAAATATTCAATTACCTTGACATATTTATTGATTCTAATAAATTTTCATTTTAATTTAAATTCTTGTGTCTATGAGAAAATAATAATCATTTTTTACTTATCTAAACCAACAAGAAATAGTATGTTTTGCAAACTTTTCCTAGCCATGAACAAAGAAGGGAAGCCAAATATTTCGTATGAAGCATAGCTTCACATTTGAAATTTGGCTTCCCCAGTTTTTAAAACAAGAAAAAGTACGACCGTACTTTTCCCTGTCATGATAATTTATCACAAGATAAAATGATAATTCATATCCTATATATTATGATAAAAATTCATCAATTCCTTTTGCTGCTGCTTTACCTGCTCCCATTGCAAGGATAACAGTTGCAGCTCCTGTTACAGCGTCACCACCAGCATATACACCTTCTTTTGTGGTCTTACCGTCAGTTTCTTCTGCAATAATACATTTATGAGAATTAATCTTAAGACCTTCGGTCGTAGAAGAAATGAGTGGATTAGGACTTGTTCCTAAAGACATAATAACAGTATCAAGCTCTAATACGAATTCAGAATCTGGTACCTCTACTGGTTTTCTTCTTCCGGATGCATCTGGCTCGCCAAGTTCCATCTTTACACAACGCATTCCTTTTACCCATCCATTCTCATCTACAAGAATTTCTGTTGGATTTGTTAATAAATCAAATATAATTCCTTCTTCTTTTGCGTGATGTACTTCTTCTACTCTTGCTGGAAGTTCTTCTTCACTACGGCGATAAACAATGTGAACCTCAGCTCCAAGACGTAATGCAGTTCTTGCAGCGTCCATCGCAACATTACCGCCACCAACGACTGCTACCTTTTTACTAGAAACGATTGGTGTATCATAAGATTCATCAAATGCTTTCATTAAATTGCTTCTTGTTAAGTATTCATTTGCTGAAAATACACCGTTTGCATTCTCACCAGGAATACCCATGAATTTTGGTAGACCAGCACCGGAACCAATGAATACTGCATCGAAGTCTTCTTCATTGAATAATTCATCAATTGTAGTTGATTTTCCGATAACTACGTTTGTTTCTATTTTAACGCCAAGAGCTCTTACATTCTCAACTTCTGTCGCTACTACAGTCGATTTTGGTAAACGGAACTCTGGAATACCATATACTAATACACCACCTGGCTCATGAAGTGCTTCAAATATAGTTACATCATAACCAAGCTTTGCAAGATCTCCGGCACAAGTTAAACCAGCAGGACCAGAACCAATGACTGCTACTTTCTTTCCCTTCTTCTCCTTTGGAAGTTCCGGTTTAATTCCGTTTTCTCTTGCCCAATCTGCAACAAAACGCTCTAATTTACCAATGGATACTGGATCTCCTTTGATGCCACGAATACATTTGGCTTCACACTGAGATTCCTGAGGACAAACACGGCCACAAACTGCAGGTAATGCAGAATAGGTACTGATTACACGATAAGCCTCTTCAATGTTACCAGCTTCCACCTCTTTAATAAAGCCAGGAATATCAATGCTAACTGGACATCCTAAAACACACTTTGGATTCTTACATTTTAAACATCTGGTTGCCTCAAGCATAGCCTCTTCTTTATTATATCCAAGACAAACCTCCTCAAAGTTTTTCGCTCTGACACTTGGTTCTTGTTCTCTTACCGGTACTCTTTTTAATACGTCCATGTGATTTTCCCCCTATTCCTCGCTGCCGCAGTATCCACATCCACCATGATGAGTATCGCCTTCTTTTTCACGAAGTTCTTTTCTTCCTTCCTTTGTCTTATACATCTGCGATCTCTTCATAGCTTCGTCAAAGTCAACTAAGTGACCGTCAAACTCAGGACCGTCAACACAAGCAAACTTTACCTGAACACCAACTGTAATTCGGCATGCACCACACATACCGGTACCATCTACCATAATCGGATTCATACTAACTATAGTCTTAATTCCTAATTCTTTCGTTAATAAGCAAACGAATTTCATCATGATGATTGGGCCAATCGCAATGATAAGATCGTATGATTTTCCTTGATTTTGCACTAACTCTTTTATCATATCATTTACATTTCCCTTAAACCCATAGGAGCCATCGTCTGTTGCTACATATACATTTGCTGCAACTTCCTTCATCTCTTCTTCTAAGATGATGAAATCCTTGCTACGTGCACCAATAATGCAATCCACATTACATCCAATACTCTTCATCCACTTTATCTGCGGATAAACAGGAGCAGTACCTACACCACCGGCAACAAAGAGAATCTTCTTTTCTTTTAACTCCTCAATTGGTTCGTCAATTAATTCTGACTTGCAACCAAGTGGACCTGTAAAATCTCTAAAATATTCACCAACCTCGTAATTAGCCATCATCTGAGTGGATGGACCCACTGCCTGAAATACGATGGAAACTGTTCCTTCTTCTCTATCATAGTCGCAAATGGTTAGTGGAATTCTCTCTCCCTTTTCATCCATCTTAACAATAACAAATTGACCTGGATAGCAGCCCTTAGCAACACGTGGAGCTTCTACATCCATTAAATAGATGTTGGAAGCCAGAAGCACTTTTTTAGTAATCTTGTACATACCATCTCTCCTAATATTTTTTTCATCCGTTTGCTTGGATTTTATAGTTATTCTACATGAATTTCCAACCTTACGCAAGAAACAGTTCAGAAATTCATGTTAAATATATAACAATTTATTTGATATCATTTGTTATTATAGACCATCGAATTAAAAAAATCTAGTATTAATTATAAGTTTTATATAATAGCATATTTGTGCTACTCTGCTCATCTTTTCCTAAACCTAATTTCGAATTATTTCTTAATTTCAGTGTCTTTATTCGTGTTTTAAATGTATATCTATACACTTCTAATAATATATATTACTAAAAATTACCTATTATTGTTAATTACTTAACATTCAAACAAGAAAAAGCATGCTTCACAAAACTTTTCCTTGTCATGATTCATCGATAGGTATTTGCAGAGCAATATCCTCATTCTAAAAAAGTAAAGGTACAATGATCGCATTGTACCTTTTTAAACGTATTACTTTTTAAATGTTTTTATTATTAATTCATTCTTTTATTAAATTTTACTTATTATATTTTAGCAACTAGCCGTTTTATACATTACCTTTTTATTCATAAACTATTTACATCACCTAATCGTTCCTTTATTCATTTTTACATCATAGTTCCTAGAACTCAACATGGAAACTAACATAATTTTCTCCAAGAATTATTTCATTCTCCACATAGATATCCCCGCCCCAATGTTTCATAATGCGATTTGCATTATATAAACCAAATCCTTGATTCTTCTTCGTATTTTTTGTAGAGTAGCCTCGCTCAAAAAATCTGGATAGTTCATTGATCGGTATCTTTTCATGACGGTTCTTAATGATAAAAATTAGGCGGTCATCCTCGGAGGTTAGATAAATTTTTACGTTTCCTTCTTCTTTACCACAAGCTTCAAAAGCATTATCAATCAGAGTTCCAAGTACTTCTACTGCATCCATCTCCGGTACATTCGTAAAAATATCTTTACTCCCCACAATCAATTCAACTGAGACATTCGAGGGGGAAGCTATTATTTTACTATACAAAAACCCAGCTAACACTTTATTACTGATTTTTAATAAACCTTGATAATTATGTTCTGGTAAGGATATAAGCTCCCTAATATACTCTGACTGTGATTTGACAAGCTCCTCATAATTATCAATGGTTAGATGCATACTTAGGAGGGCATTTAAATGATTATCAAACTCATGCTGCCTTGCTCGTATTTCTTTAATAAATTCCTCCAAAGGTTTCACGTATAGTTTATACAACCGTAGTTCCTCTTCCTGTTTTTGATAAACCATAAACTTTTGCTTCCATAATAGAAATATAGCTAAAAGAACAATCAACACAATCAATAGAATGGCCACTGATTTAAATATAGTAATATTATTCATTCATCCATCTCCTCATATTACTTTTATAGGTAATCCCTATTTCTATTGTTTTATGAATGCCATTCAGCCTTATCATTTGATTTACAGTATCCACATAATCAATGTAATCGGTGTTTACAACAAACATACGATGACATTGAAGAAACTGCTCACTTGGAAGCTTCTCTAACAGTTGTTTTATCGTTAAATACTTTACATCTAATGTCTCCTCTTTTAAGTAAAGACTCACTCCTCTAGGGATCGCCTCAACACAGATGATATCTTCAATGTGAATTCGGTAATTAACTCCAGCCTTTTTCACTGTTAATTGCTCTCTTTTCATTGGAGTTTCTTTCATCGCTAATTTTGATAAAAGTCCTAGTACCTGATTTTTTTCGTATGGTTTAACCAAGTACGAATAACACTGAGTCTCACGGTAAGATAATAATTCTAGCTCCGCTATTGATGTAATAAAAACAATAGGCGTAAATGCATAGGACGGTATCTCTCGAATTTTTTTAGCAAATAAAAGTCCCTGTTTATTCTCTTTCTCAAAGGAATCTAGATTGATATCCAAAAGAAATAATGATATTTTAACTTCACTTTTTAGAATATTAATTGCCTCATTGTAATTGTATGCAAAAAGAGCATGTAAGCCCAGCTTACTCTCTTTTATGATTGCTCCCAACGCCTCTGCATTTTGCTTACAATCCTCTAAGATTAGCACACTGGTCATAACATGCTCCTTTGTTACAATTCTTAATTAGAAATTATTTTACAGTTCGTCTTTCGCACCAACCTCAGTAAGACTCTTAACAAGTCCTGCCAATCCTTGAATTTCGGATGGGATAATAATCTTTGTAGCCTTACCATCTGCAGCTTTTGCAAAAGCTTCTAAACTCTTTAACTGAATAACACCCTTCCCTGGATCTGAATCATTTAACATGCGAATACCTTCTGCATTAGCTTTTTGAATTGATAAGATAGCTTCCGCTTGACCTTCTGCTTCTTTAATAGTAGCTTCTTTCTTAGCTTCCGCACGTAAAATTTGAGATTCTTTGTCAGCCTGAGCCTCTAAAATTGCAGATTCTTTCTTTCCTTCTGCTACAAGGATTGCAGACTTTTTCTGACCTTCTGCAATTAAGATAGCTTCACGGCGTTCACGCTCTGCTTTCATCTGTTTCTCCATTGCATCCTGTATTGCAGCTGGAGGAATGATGTTCTTTAACTCAACGCGATTTACTTTAATACCCCAAGGGTCAGTTGCTGTATCAAGAGAAACTCTCATCTTCGTATTAATAATTTCACGAGAGGTTAGTGTCTCATCTAATTCCAAATCACCTATGATGTTACGAAGTGTTGTTGCTGTTAAGTTTTCAATTGCCATAATTGGATTTTCAACACCATAAGCATATAACTTTGGATCTGTAATCTGATAAAATACTACGGTATCTATTCTCATTGTTACGTTATCTTTTGTAATAACTGGCTGTGGTGCAAAGTCAACAACCTGTTCTTTTAAAACAACTTTTCTTGCAATTTTATCAACTAGTGGAACTTTTAAGTGTACACCAACACTCCATGTTCCTTGATATCCACCAAGACGTTCTACTACATATGCATATGCTTGAGGTACGATTTTTACACAAGATGCTAATACTAATAAAATAATAATCCCTAACCCTATTAAAAGATAAATCTGCATACTAATTCTCCTCCCTATATTCTGTTACAATTAGTTTTACACCAACAATATTAACAATTCTTACCTTCGTTCCTGGTTCATAGATAATACCATCTGTTTCAGAACGAACGGTCCATTCTTGGCCATTAACCAATGCTTCCCCTGTTTGACTATCATTGTCTACCCGTTCTGTTATTTTAACAACTTTACCAATGAGTCCCTCATAATTAGTTTTCACTCGGCTTTTATTCAGATGCTTAACTGCAACTGGTCTTGTAAAAAACAGAAGCAGTAAAGATACCAGTATAAATAGAATCATCTGAATCCAGAAGTCCACACCGAGCAAAGACGCAATAAAACCTATAAGAGCACCACCAGCAAACCAAACGGTAGTTAGTCCAAGGGTCGCAATTTCTATGGCAAGCAGTAAGGCTAGAACGATAAGCCAACATAAAGATACCATAAATTTCACCCCTATATGCAATTGCATATTCCTTTCCTCTTTGTTACTTACAGAATATACTATGCAAAGAAAGGAATCAATAGATTTGCGTGAATTAGGTTATTTTCAGCTTGAATTATAAAAATCGAATAATTTACCACATAGCAATGAGGTTATCACAAATTACTATTTTTTAAATTAATCTCACGCATCTTCTCTTTATCTAGACTATAATATTTCATAGAAAGTAAAGAAACTAACCATCCCCCGATTGGAATAATACAATAGCATAAAATCGCCACCATTTTTAGCGAGCCCGTTAACTTATCTTCTATCTGTGGTAAAGAATTTCGAAATCCAATCATAGCAACTACAAGGCCTACAAAGGCAGTCCCAAAAGCAGATACAACTTGGTCAATTAACGAAAATAGTGCTCCCATGATACCAGGAACATAGTTACCACTACGATACACTTCATAATCAGAGCAGTCTGCTATCATCGGAGTGACAATATTATTGCTTACCGCCTTACAACCATTTAGGAAGATAAAGGTTCCAAAAAATAAAATTGAGATCATATTCCATTTTGTTAAGCCAATTTGAGTTAAATTACCAAACAGTAATAGGAATGTCATAAGGATTTGAAACCCAATTGCTAGCCATGTAAAAGACTCAAAGGCCTTCTTTTGTCCTAAGCGCTGAGCCACCATAACACCAATAGACACAACGATCAAATTCGGTATAGCGGTCACTAAGCCAATCTGGCCTGACAGTTCATAGTTTTTCATCATGATTCCAAAAATTATAACACCAACTGTTATATTACTATAGACCATAGAGGTGAATTTATTCACTGACGCAGCCGTTACTAACATTCTGATTGGCTTATTATGTTTCAAGATGCTTAAATAGTCTTTCACTTTAAGATCTGTGACTTGATCAGATCTTCCATAGTATTCTTTTCTATCTTTACTCCATATTCCAAAAACTGCACAAATCGTGCAAATTCCACCGATTAGTACAATCCAAAGCGTTAATTCTTGATATAACTTAGGATTTTGAAACCCGCCATACTTCTTCGTAAGAAAGGATTGCGCATAGAGGGCAGTACCGCCATAGCTTGACGTAATAAAAAGAGAATCAAAATAGGTGGATAAAGGTCTCATCTTCGGATTGTTCGTCATTACCGTCTGGCCTGCTTTCGCTACCAGCATCTGAAATGTGTAACCAATAACAAATATAATGTAAATTAAGACAAAGATCGGTAACCTGATAATTTTAGGCATTGTGTAAGAACAATAGTATAACAACAAAGAACTAATCGCCATCAAAGCATTCCCAAACACCATAAAAGGTCTAAATTTTCCGTATTTTCCTTCCGTTTTGTCTACGATATAACCGATAAATGGATCAATCAATCCATCAAATACTCTAAGTCCTGTTAATATAACTGATGTTAATACAACTGAAAATCCTATAATACCATTCACAAAATATGCGGTATATTCCATTAAAGCTAAGTATAGGGTTGCAGCTGCTGTATTTAGTGAAAACAATGCAATCTGAAACGCACTTGAATTATTATAACGTGGATCTAATTTTTTCGTATTAAATAACATATAGCCCTCACAACTAGAATTTATTAAATTACGGTCGCAATATTCATCCAATGGTAACATACTTTGCAATAACTTGTCAAATTCTTCCTCACTTTTTATACTAACCAATATTTCTATGGAACATACATCTCATAATTTCCCAATTTACTCATATATTTTTTTGAAGAGGATTTGGAGTGAATGCAATGCTATTCCATACAATATCCATACAAGATACCTTAAAAGCTCTCAAAGTAAATGCTTCGACCGGGCTTTCCACAAAAGAGGCACAAAAACGGCAACAGGAATACGGCAAAAATCAGCTGGAGGCAAAAAAGGGAAAAAGCATTCTCACCCGCTTCCTTTCGCAATTTAAGGATTTTATGATTATAGTTTTAATCGCTGCGGCTGTCGTATCCTTTTTTATCTCCCTGTTAAAGGGTCATGCAGATTACATAGACCCCATCATTATTTTTGCCATAATTTTTTTAAATGCAATACTGGGAGTTATACAAGAAGAAAAGGCAGAAAAATCACTCGAAGCACTTAAGAAAATGTCAGCACCTACCGCAGAAGTGTTACGCGATAGTAAACGAATCACACTTCCCTCCACAGAGCTTGTACCGGGCGACATTATTTACTTAGAAACAGGACATTACATACCAGCAGATGCACGCCTTATTACTAGTATTAATCTTCGCGTCGATGAATCTGCTCTTACCGGAGAATCACATCCAGTTGAAAAAGATGCCAATACAATTCTAAAAGAAAATACAATGCTAGGCGACCGAAAGAATCTAGTACCTGCAACTGGTATCATCACCTTTGGTCGTGGGATTGCGGTTGTTACTGCAATTGGCATGGGTACCGAAGTTGGTACAATTGCACGAATGATAATGGAAGATGAGACTCCAGAGACACCACTTCAAAAACGTCTTGAAAGGACTGGGAAAGCGCTTGGAATTGCAGCTCTTGGTATTTGTATTGTTATTTTTTTACTTGGTACCTTACAAGGTCGTGAACTATTTGATATGTTTATGACTAGCGTAAGTCTAGCGGTCGCCGCAATTCCAGAAGGTCTTCCAGCAATAGTAACAATTATGCTTTCTCTTGGTGTTCAGAGGATGGCTAAGAAGAATGCGATTATCAGAAAATTACCTGCTGTAGAAACACTTGGTAGTGCAACCTTTATCTGCTCTGATAAAACAGGAACTCTGACTCAAAATGTTATGACGGTAACTCATATAGCCTCAATGAACGGAATGGAATCAGAAAACAAAGAGTTTGGGAAGCAGCTACTTGAATATGCTGCTTTATGTAACGATGCTTATCCTTCCGGAAATTCCTCAGAAATTATTGGTGAACCTACGGAAAAAGCTTTGTTAGTTGCAGCAATAAGAAATGGTTATGATAAGAAAGCTCTTGATAAGAAGCATCCAAGAATCAGGGAAGTTCCTTTTGATTCTGCAAGAAAATTAATGACAACAGTTCACCAAGAAGCAGATGGACGTTATCTCATTATTACAAAAGGTGCTTATGATGTCTTATTAATGCGTTGTAACAAGGTATTTCATAATGGTGGTGTAGAAAATTTTTCTCAGACACATAAAGTAAAATTTGACCGAAGCAATCTATTAATGGCAGAAAATGCTCTTCGTGTTATCGCTGTCGCTTATAAGTATGTTGACCGCAATCCAAACCAGATGACGGATACTTCCTTAGAACAAGATTTAACCTTATTTGGACTACTTGGTATGATTGATCCTCCAAGAGAAGAGGTAAAGGGAGCTGTTTCCATGTGTAAATCCGCTGGAATCACTCCTGTTATGATTACGGGAGATCATATCCTAACAGCTTGTGCAATTGCGAAAGCACTTGGAATAATCTCGGAAGCAGAAGCTGAAAGTGTAAAACCCAAACAGAGCAAACTCTATGGAAATAAAAATCATGGAGAATATTTCAAAGCTTGTGCTATCACTGGGGAACAATTAAGTCATATGTCAGATAAAGAATTGGAAGAAAATATCTATCAGTATAAAGTATTCGCACGTGTCTCCCCCGCCCACAAAGTACGTATTGTAAAAGCACTGCAAAAGCGTGGTGAAGTTGTAGCGATGACGGGTGATGGTGTAAATGATGCACCCGCACTAAAGGCTGCTGATATCGGATGTGCTATGGGAAAAGGTGGGACAGATGTTGCCAAAAATGCTGCAGATATGATTTTAGCGGATGATAACTTTGCAACCATAGTTGCTGCGGTAAAAGAGGGACGCGGAATTTATGATAACATTCGTAAATCCATACACTTCTTACTATCCAGTAATATAGGTGAAATAATCACCATATTTATTGCAATTTTATTTGGGCTCCCAGCACCATTGCTAGCAGTTCAGTTACTTTGGGTAAACCTTGTTACTGACTCGCTACCTGCAATCTCACTTGGTGTAGAACCGGCACCGGATGATATTATGAGCAAACCTCCTATCTCTCCAAAGAAGGGAATGTTTAGCGATGGTCTTATCTTTAAGATCATCTTTGAAG
>NZ_DAMADT010000017.1:24702-92939 GCF_031997925.1 Lachnoclostridium sp.
GCTTGCTCTTGTTGCTTATACATTAGGTGGAAGAACAATGGCATTTACCGTATTAAGCCTTTCACAACTCTTTCATGCTTTTAACATGAGAAGTGAGCACTCTATCTTTAAGATTGGACTACTTCGGAATAAACAAATGGTGATTTCTTTCCTTGTATGCTCCTTTTTGCAAATCGCAGTTGTTTCCTACGAGCCTTTTGCGAAAATTTTTAAGGTTACACCAATGTTGCCGTTCCAGTGGGTGATTGTGTCCATTCTTTCCATCATTCCAATTATTATCATAGAATTACAAAAAGCTGTATCCAATAGGGCGTGATTTGTTAAAAATAGCGTGAACCTGGCAAGTTTCTAAGTAAAGTGCTCTTGTCATTTTACTAATAAACTTGCTGGTTCACGCATTTTAATTATATTTAAGCCTTCTTTACACCTAATTCTAGCAAATCCTTAAATGTCTGATAAACTTCAAGCTTTTCTTTTGCTAAACGAAACATTTTATACTCCGAATTTAAGAAACAATGTTTTGTTTCTCCTACGGTACATAATTTTCCCGTAGCTACGTCGGTAATTTGGTACGCTACCGTTAGCTTAACACCATTAAATTCCGTTACTCTTGGAAAAATCGTAACAATATCATTAAATCTTACCATTGATTTATATTCACAGTTTACACCAATTACTGGTATTATCACACCACACTCTTCCATTTTCTGATAAGTAAAGCCAACCTGCTCTAGCAAATCGGTTCTTGCTTCCTCAAACCATCGAATATAATTCGAGTGATGAACGATTCCCATCTGATCTGTTTCATAGTATTGTACTTTATGTTGATAAGCTTTTATGTCTTCTTTCACTCTTTTACCTCCTGACCTAATAGCTCTTCTTTGGAATATTCCTCTTACCGCTGTTCGCCCCGATAGACTGCTCGTTCTCCACCGATAAATTTTGGTCTTGTTCTAGCACACACTAGATTTGCCTCCCCTATCTTAGTAACACTAAGACGAACTGGAACCGCAACTCGTTTTAAATGCATTCCAATTAAAGTATTACCAATATCCATTCCAGCATTCGCTCTGATCTCTTCCACTGCTACAGGTGAGTTCATATTCTCATATACTGTAGTAGCAAAAGAGCCCCCAGCATGTGGCCTAGGTACTACACTCACAACATCATATCCATAATAAGTTGCTGCTTCCTCTTCAAGAATTAAGGCGCGATTTAGGTGCTCGCAGCATTGTGCTGCTAAATAGATTCCATGCTTTGAAAGAATAGGAGCTATCGCATTGTATATAGCTTCTGCTGTAGCCATTGCACCACTTGTCCCTATCTTCTTTCCTACTATCTCACTAGAGGAACATCCAACAACTAACAAGTCTTTTTCTTTTAAACCTGCAATATCAATCAATTCTATCACAGCTTGTTCGGCATTTTTCTTTATCTCTTCTATCACTAAAATCCGACCTTTCTATGTTGTTTTCATTATTATAACCCAATAATTAGCGATTGAAAAGGGAAAAGAGTAAATATAAGTGGTATCTGGAAGTGGTACCATTTACACAGGAGAATAAGCTTGACAATGGAAATCGTATCGATTACGATTATCTTAGAAAACGATTTTAGTTACCTTGCTGTAAATTCGGCTATCACATTACACAAATCGATACGAGGTCTTTATGGAGAATACAAAATTAAACACCTATGAACCATTGCTACCATATGACATTACCTATGGTGAAGCTCATTCTTTATACGATAACATGGCATATGTCTGTGATCCGATCTTATGCAACAAAAGTATGGTACATATGGTCAGCGGAAACATCATTAAATTTTATGAATACTTACCATCGGTACCATTAAAAATAGGAGGGATTTAACTCCTCCTATTTTGATAAAACTTTATTTTAAAACTTTGAATGCTTTTTTCCCAGGATAAATAGCTGCCTGACCTAATTCTTGTTCAATTCTAAGTAATTGATTATATTTTGCAACACGATCACTTCTAGAAGGTGCTCCAGTCTTAATCTGACCAGCGTTCGTAGCAACCGCAATATCTGCAATTGTAGTATCTTCCGTCTCACCGGAACGATGAGAAACGATTGCTGTCCAACCTTGATTCTTTGTCATTTCAATCGCATTTAAAGTTTCAGTCAAAGAACCAATCTGATTAAATTTAATTAATACAGAATTTGATACACCTTCCTTAATTCCCTTTGAAATACGGTTTGTGTTAGTAACAAATAAATCATCTCCAACAAGCTGTATACGTGATCCAAGACGCTCGGTTAACTTCTTCCAACCTTCCCAATCTTCTTCTGCTAAACCATCTTCTAATGAAAGAATAGGATATTTATTACATAGATTCTCCCAATAATCAATCATCTCATCTACAGTCTTTAACTCTCCAGACTTCCAGAACAGATAGTTTCCTTCTTTTCCAATTTTCTTTGCTTCATCATACATCTCAGTAGCCGCAGCATCCATTGCAATATAGAAATCGGAACCTGGTTCAAATCCTGCTTTTTTAATCGCTTCTACAATATACTGAAGAGCTTGTTCGTCCGAATTAAACTTCGGTGCAAATCCACCCTCATCACCTACAGCAGTGATATAACCATCTGCTTTTAATAACTTCTTTAAGGTATGAAATACAGTTGTACTATGCTCTAAGGCTTCTGAGAAGCTTTTAGCACCTACTGGCATAATCATAAATTCTTGAATGTTTAAACTAGAATCTGCATGCTTACCACCATTAATGATATTCATCATAGGTACTGGAAGCGTTCTTGCATTAGTACCGCCAAGATATTGATATAATGGTAGGGAAACAGCAGTTGCTGCAGCTTTTGCCGTTGCAAGAGAAACTGCAAGAATTGCATTAGCACCAAGCTTTCCCTTGTTATCTGTACCATCCGCATCAATCATCGCAGCATCAATCTCAACTTGATTTAATGGGTTTCTTCCACAGACTGCTTCTGATAGTTCGTTCGTTACGTGTTCTACTGCATTTAATACGCCATTACCAAGATAACGCCCTTTATCTCCATCTCTTAATTCTACTGCCTCAAATGCGCCTGTAGATGCACCAGAAGGCGCAGCAGCCATACCTACACTGCCATCAGTTAAAATAACTTCGGCCTCCACTGTTGGATTTCCTCTGGAGTCCAAGATTTCTCTACCTTTTACTTTTTCAATACTTAATAGTTTTTTCATACTATTCACCATACCTTTCCATAGCCTGCAAACTTTGGGTTGCAGGAATAATTTAGTAACTTGTATTGTATAGGCATATAATTTGTGAAAACAACTGCTCTTTGAAAAATTGTCTTCCAACAATCTTTCCTTATTAACACAAACTCTCTACCTCATTTATAACCATAACTATGCGTATCTATACTAGTATTATTATAAATAGTATATCATTTACATTTTAAACATCAATACTTATTACCAAAAACGTCAAAATATTCCTATCATTTCTATAGGAATACCGAGCAATCACACCCCAAGACTTGACAAAGAACCGAAAAAAGGAGTGTTGCAACTCATAAGTAAGGTAATGAGTTATGCAACACCCCTATGGGTATCATTCGTATATTAAAACGATTGAATCATGAGTTTCGACTCATACATTCGTATATACGACTGACATTTATCTTGAATAAAAGCAGTGACTGCCTAAAATGTAATATTTTTTATAGCTTGAAGTTTTTGCTCTGTTTTTCATCATGAAATATTTATAATCGCCAATGTTGTTGTTACCAGCAAGTGCTTCTATCGCAGCTTTTTTACAGCTTTCGGTAACTTTCGATCTATACTTTTCTACACGTCCTGAATTCGCTCCGGAAAATTGTCCTGGTGCGTATACAACGTCATGAATTGTTTTTCCCCAATAACCATCGAGCATTCGGTTAACTACAACATTCGCTACCGCCAACTGACCTTCATAAGATTCTCCATTCGCTTCCATCGCTACTACTGTAGCAAGAAGCATGATCTCTTCGTCGGACACTTTTATTGCAGCACGATTAGTTTTAGAAGGTTTATGCTTTTTTGCTTCTTCTAATTCTTTTGCTATCTGTGTTGTTTTTTTAGCTTCTTCAATCTCTTCCTTTGTAGTCGCTGTTTTTAAATTGAACACAGACTTGGATAAATCTTTGCTAACATAGCTTACTTGGCTATCATTATATTGGATCGCATACCATTCGTTAGTGTCTTCTTCAGATACATGAACAAAACTATCCTCATTATTTGCTTCCGTTAAGATTTCTCCTGTTAAATTGGGAGCTTTTCTTATATTAACTGAACGAGGTGTAATAACAATTTGGTCAGCCTTTAGTTCTGTTACAAGATTTCTTGCCTCTTCATCAAAATATAAGTACTGATTACTTGCATATCCGGTAACCTTACCTGAGGTTATCTTCGTCCATTCTTCTCCGCGCTCTACGATGGTTGCGTAAGAATTCTTATTTAATTGACCAACAACCGTTGCATCTGATTCGGCTTCACTACGTATGTTCAAATATTCATTTACTTTCGGAAGTACTTTCTCATACTCCGGTAACGCTTTTGTCATACTGAATGTAGCAATTTCTTCCTCTGAGTTAATACTTGTATCTGCAACGTTTTCTTCCTCGCTGTATGCAAATGCTCTCGCTTTTACATTTTCTTCTACAGCCTTTTGCTCTAAATTCTCTTGTATCGCGTTTTGTTCTAGATTCTCTTGTATTGCTTTTTGTTCTAGATTCTCTTGTATTGCTTTTTGTTCTAAATTATCTTTAACAACTTTTTGTTCTAAATCCTTTTTCAATGTAACATTGGAATCCAATGCACTATTGGATTTCGTTTCATTTCTTTTACTTGTTTCCTTTGTATCATTGGTATGATTGGAAGCTATTAAGTCATCTGAACTGTTATCCTCAGCTTCTAAAGAGAACAATTCAATTTTGTCCATATTCGCAAATTCATCCTCTTTTGATTTCGCAAGCTCTAATTGATTTGCTTCATCATCCGAAGTATTTGTTTCAGCAATCTGTGAATCATCATCATAAGTAGTACCTATGCTGTAGCAGGTAGTGTCTGTTATCACTAGCATAGCAAAGAAACATACTAACATCACAAGTATCACTGAAACCCTTGTTTTTGCTTTCATATTCGTCTAATTCCTTTCGATGTTTTCTATTATGGACTAATTGTTACATTTGTAACGCCATAATGAATGAACTATCTCATAATTATTACAAAAATATTACAATGGAATTATACCAACGAAATGAAGTTTTGTCAACCTTTGGTACAGACTACAGTATTTTCAAGGATTCTCTTAATCTTCCAACCATAAAAAAGTTAGTCTAGGGCCAAGTTAAAATAACCATTTGCATAAGCATCTGTATTTAAACGAACCATTGCATATGGCTGAAGTTCACCTTCAAATGCATAATAAGATGGAACTGTTACAATTGCCTCCAGACATTCTTCCTCTTTCATCAGATAAGCAATTGCATCAGCAATCAGATCTTCTGGTAACGTTGTTTCTTTCATCACTAATTGATTATTTTTTTTATAATACATAATAGCATAGGAGTGATTGTCAACTGTTAGTTTAAGTACTTTACCTCCTACAAACCTAGCTTCTTTTACAGCATAGGTAATTGCTTCCAGATTCCATTTTACATAACCTGGTCGGTCAAAATAGAAATCACGAAGCTGCTTATATTCTTCTGGAAGAATATCATTTTTCTCATAGCTACGTTCATAAGCAAGAGATACCTCATGAACTCTGACGTTCTCAGCTTTTATAGACGCAGCAGTAAGCATGTGCTCAGCTGCAGCTTTAAAATATAATTGTTTTTTAAAATATATGGTTTGATAACCACGTCTTTCGTAATAAGAGAATAGCTCCTTGCTTGCTGGTACAAGAATCGTTCCTGCACTATACTTTCCTTCGCTTGTCCGACTTGCTTCTTCTAGTAAATCCGATGCTATGCCTTGATTTCTTGCTTTTGGCAAGGTAGCTACAGCATAAACATAGTGAATAGGCAGGGTTTCATCATCGGCATATCGATACGATGCAGGAAGTAGGGTAAGCATTCCTAAGATTTCTTCCCCTTTCTTGTACACGTAAGTATTCTCTTCTTTAAATCGATTATCATAATAGAAATCCACATAGGATATTTCATCTTGAAAGCAAATCTGCCACATCTTTTTTAATTGCGGCATCATTTCCTTCGTTGCTAATGTAATCAAGTTACCTCTCCTTCACTTTCCTTAACTTAAACTTATATCATTCGTTTATTTTAAAACTGCTTTGTATTTTTCCAAAATTATGTCTGGATAATAGGATAATTTCGCTTTTCTTAGCCCCTCATCTCCCATGTCATCTTCACGGTTAACATACTCATAATCTTGACATTCATGCAATACAAATTGTTGATTTATCATAGGATATGCACCTTGGATATGAGAATATGCCTTTTCTATATGAACAATAAATGTATTACTATTCAAAGCTTCCCCCATTGAAAATGCAACCACTTCACCATCTAAACGAAGCAAGCCTCCAACAAGCTTAAGCTCATTAAAGTAATGAAAAGCTGTCTTTACTGCACAGGATTCATGTACGAGATTAATATCCTCTCTGCAATGATAAAGTTCGCACCATTTCTTACTCATATTTTTACAATCCTCAATATTTTCCATTGTCATTGGTTCATAAACCCAACTTGGATTATCTTTAAAACGAGCAATATGATTTCGTTTACCATGTAACTTCTTACCTGCTAGTGTTGACAATCTCTCTGTCAAATAAACATAGTCTGCCTCATCACGTACAGAGATATAATCAAATTGTTCTGGAAACAAACTTTTCAGTTCCGTTAATTTATCTTCCGGAATACCTCTCAATTCAAATTTTAGACCACGTTCTTTTGCGTCTTCTATTAATAGTTCTACTACTTCTTTTAGATTTCCTTCCCCTGTAGGGTATCCATAGGTGCGCATTATTCCAAATCCCCCTAAGGTACAATAAAAGCCATTCACGTTGGCACATAATAAATTATACTGCTTTGCCCATAGGAAATTATTCGAGAAGGAATATTCAGCTCCCATTAAATCTGATTTTTTAAGACACTCCTCTATCCATTCCCTATCGGTTAATTCTAATGTTCTAAATGGTATCATATCTAATCCTTTCTTTCGTTTCATTTTAATTTTTATCTATACGCCTTGTATAAAATCAATAATTAATTTTTTTAATAGTAAACAAAGTTGTTTTATGATTCTTTACTTATACAAAACGTTTACCTTTAGTAATCAAGACATTATTCTGTATGATTCGTTTTTATACACATTATTATTGTATTCAAATTCTAAAAAAAATGTCGTAGCAACTACTAACAAATTCATGAAGAAAGCCGCATTTTTCTTCCAGAATATAAAAATTGCATCTGGAAGAAAAAGCGGCAAATTTTAAAAAAGCTTTACTTGCTTTGTTTGTTCACACGAACGTCAAAACCTCTCTTCGTTAAAGCTTTAATAATATTATCAAAATCATCACATTCTACTCTTACAAACAATTCCTGTAACCCTAATGTTTCGGTATTAATTACTACAATGTTCTTAATATTACCATCATTTTTAGCTATAGTCTCTGCTATTTTTGCCAGGGTTCCTTTATAATCATAGGTGTAAATTGTAAATGTATCAAAATTATCGCCAAAAAGTTTTTGATATTCTTTAAATATCGCTTGTTGTGTTACAATTCCTAATAACTCCTCTTGTTTACCTACTACAGGAATAAAACGGAATTTGCTAGCGATGAAGATGGCTGCCGCTTCTTCTATTGAGGTATGTTCAGAGATTGTTACCATTTTGGTTCTCATCATCTCACGAACCTTACGTTCTAAGAACTCCTCTTTCGTTCCAGTAAATTCACGGAAATAATTTTCATAAACATGTTGTTTCGATAAAGCCCCAATGAATTTATTGTGATCCACAACAGGCATAGATAATAGCTGATGTGCTTCAATTGTTTCTAAGGCCTCTCCAATGGTATTGTCTACACTGATGCATTTTAACTCTTTCAATGGTATCATAATTGCTTTTACTTTCATATCGATTCCTCCCTTGATATGTTATGGGACCAAAAAGAAGCAACATATGTTTGCTTTCCTTGTCTTGAATTATAATGATTTTACACCAAAAATGCAAGATGAACTTGCAATTAGCTTAAAAAGGAGCTACTATAAAACACAAAAAAGATGAAGAAGTGAGGGAACCAATATGAAATTATGGGGCGGTAGATTCACAAAAGAAACTAACCAACTGGTACATAATTTTAATGCTTCGATCTCCTTTGATCAGAAGTTTTATGTACAGGATATCCGTGGAAGTATTGCACATGTGACCATGCTTGCAAAACAAGGAATCTTAAATGACGAAGAAAAAAATAAAATTATTGATGGTCTCAATGGTATTCGTGATGACATCGAATCTGGTAGCCTTGTAATAGATAGTACTTATGAAGATATCCATAGTTTTGTGGAAGCTCATTTAATCTCCCGTATCGGAGAAATAGGGAAAAAGCTTCATACTGGAAGAAGTCGTAATGATCAAGTGGCTCTTGATATGAAGTTATATACACGAGATGAAATTACAATTCTTGACGAATTATTAAGAGAGCTTCTTTTCGAATTATTTTCCTTAATGAAAGAACATACTGAGACATATATGCCTGGTTTTACCCATTTACAGAAAGCACAACCTATTACACTCTCCCATCATATGAGCGCTTATTTTGAGATGTTTCGAAGAGACCGTGATCGCTTAAGTGATATATTTAATCGAATGAATACTTGCCCATTAGGTGCTGGAGCACTTGCAGGAACTACTTATCCATTAGACCGTGATTACACTGCTTCGTTACTCTCGTTTACGGAACCTACTAGAAATAGCATGGATTCTGTATCCGATCGTGATTATCTCATCGAACTACTCAGTGCACTTTCTACTATTATGATGCACCTAAGTCGTTTTAGTGAGGAAATAATCATCTGGAATACGAATGAATATCGGTTTGTAGAGATTGATGATGCCTACTCAACAGGAAGTAGTATTATGCCTCAAAAGAAGAACCCAGACATAGCAGAATTAGTTCGTGGAAAAACTGGCCGAGTGTATGGAGCCTTGATGTCTTTATTAACTACGATGAAAGGTTTACCTCTTGCCTATCACAAAGATATGCAAGAAGACAAAGAATTAACCTTTGATGCAATTGACACAGTGAAGGGCTGTCTCTCCTTATTTACCGGAATGATTCGTACTATGAAATTCAACCGTGATACAATGAAATCAAGTGCAGTTCTTGGTTTTACCAATGCTACCGACGCCGCAGACTATCTTGTAAATCATGGCGTAGCATTTCGTGATGCTCATGGTATCATCGGTCACTTAGTTCTAACCTGTATCGAGAAAAACTGTTCGATAGAGGACCTTAGTCTTACCGAGTTACAAGCTATCTCTCCAGTCTTTAAAGAAGATATTTATGATGCTATTTCTTTAAAAACTTGTGTGGAGAAGAGAAATACCATTGGTGGACCTGGTGTTGATGCTATGAACAATGTGATTATGGCAAGTGGTAAGTATTTAGAAAATTATCCTTCTCTTTCCTAGGAGATAAGGGGGCTTTGTCTAGGTTCTCAAGCAGGGAGAATTTCTCCCTGCTTAAAAGTTACTTTAACTATAATCGCGCTATGAGTTTTGCACCATTCTTATTAAGATAACCTTGTAAAAATCCTGATAAAAGTAACACAACAGCCAAAGTTCCATAACCTAATGCCATCACGTTATTACTAGCTACAGTAAATAACAATGCTAATGGTATACCAGCAGTAAGGAAACTGCTTAATGATCCTATCATGGAGGCTGCACTTTGTTTCACAACAACAGTTTCATTTTTCCATTCCAGCATAGGTAACTTTAGATTAATCACAAGGCCAAATACCGCTGTTAGATAGCAATATGAGATTGGTAATGCTATTGTCAAAAGTAAGTCTAAAGCTCCCATCTTTAAACCAAATCCAGCAAGCAATGAAGTTATAATACAAACTGGTATTGTTATCGATAAACTAAAAATAATCTTTGCTCCTAGAATAGTTTTCGCTGCCACTGGTGCAGATTTTAATATCCAGATGTTCTTTCCCTCTAATGATATGGAAGAGGCTGTGATAGCCACCAAACCTACCATTAAACTCATTACATAAGGTACCATTTCCTTTAACATCCCTGCTGCTTCTGGAATATTAAGCATCTGTTCTATCTGTTCCGATTTAAAAAACATCATAGCAATTACTCCAAATAGCATTAGAACTAATCCCATTGATGTGTTTAACAAATAGATTGTACATGAGAAATAACGTTTTGCTTCTTTTTGATACAACGCTTTTAACTGTCCACTTTTCTTTAATTCCTTCACTTGATACTTCGATGTTGTTTTTCTCGCACTCATTACAGTATTCATCCATTTAAAGTATCGACCAACTATAAAGGAGAACACTATCATAGCTAGAAATGAAACAGCCAGAAAAGCAGCATAGGACAGGAGATCATACTGAATAATTCCTTTTAGATACCAAACAGCTAACGGATATACTTTTACCATCTGATCTCGCATTAATGTACCAAATTCCGCAATCTGGCTTTCACTCTGCATCTGAAAACTAAACACAACAATGAGTAATGTCCCGACAAACATCATGATGGTATGGATTGCATTGCCATACTTAAATCCCGCAGATATTACCGCTATGATAACCCCAAGTATCGATGCTATGATGATTGGAATGATTGGAATAAAAAGCAAAGATATCATAGATAATACATAAAATGCTGGGGATGGCTTTGCCATAATACCATAGATAATATAATTAGGTACTAATAATGCTGCCACAAACACCATATTAATTAAATAGAGTAACATTAAACGGCTTGCCACTACGACCCACGATTTCACTGGTAATGACATAACAATATCATAATCTCTAAATCCAAATAGAACTCCCTTTACCTTATATATCGAAGTAATTAAAATCATAAGGCAAGTCACAGCCATAAATAATCCAGGTAAAACTTCAAGTTCATTCATTGACTTTAGTGCCATTCCCATGATAAAACTATAAGTTCCAGATAAAAAAGCAAACAATAAAAATCCAAGAACTAAAACCGTTGTGACACTGATATTTTTCTTTAGATTTTTGCTTCGCTTCATATTTAAAAATTCGAATGCAGAACCAAGTTGCATTCTTGTAAGCGTCCACACCTGTCTCATAACTTCCTCCAATCTTGCACAAATGGCTTATTCCTCGATAAGCTCCATAAATACTTCCTCGAGACTTTGATTTCCCTTAACCTCGCTTGTCGTACCAGAAGCTATCAATTTACCACCTTTAATAATTGCAATTTTATTACACATTTTCTCTGCTACTTCAAGAACATGAGTGGAGAAGAATATGGCACTTCCGTTTTGGCACATTTGTGCCATAACCTGTTTTAACTGGTGAGCTGCTTTTGGATCTAGACCAACAAAAGGCTCATCTAATATCATCAATTTTGGCTCATGGATTAATGCTGAGATAATCGCAAGTTTTTGTTTCATACCATGAGAATAGGAAGCAATAGCATCCCCAAAATTCCCGGTAATCTCAAACATATCTCCATACATCTTGATACGATTCTCTCTCTCTTTCTTTTCAACTTCGAATAGATCCCCGATAAAATTAAGATATGCAATACCCGTAAGATGCTCATACAAATCTGGATTATCTGGTATGTATGCCATCTTCTTTTTACATCCAACTGGGTCCTTCGTTATCGATACACCGTCAATTAAGATATCTCCCTCTTCAAAATCAAGAACTCCAACCACAGCACGTAAGGTTGTCGTTTTACCAGCACCATTGTGTCCAATAAATCCATAGATATCACCTGCCTCAACTGTAAGGCTTAGATTATCTACTGCTTTCTTATTTCCTTTATAAATCTTTGAATAATTTTTTATTGTAAGCATAGTACACTCCTCTCTTTATACGATATTCTACATTTTTCATCATTTAGATAACTATCTAAATATTGATTATACTATATTATAACTGACTTTTATTGTCAAGTAATTTTTAATAGACAAAACAGACGTGTCCCTAAATGCTGGAACACGCCTATTGATTTTTTTGAGCCTATGCTGGTAGCTTTGCGACCAAGGTACTTATCCTTCTCTACTCACCAAGTGAAACCGATTCTGGTACATGAACGTCTATTTTAATTGGCATCTTACCAGTCAACTGAACACTTCTAGTATCTGGTTGTGAATCGCCTAGATATAACTCATAATCCCCTTGATTTAAGATAAACTCACCTTCCTCATTATATAAACCAAAGGCATTATCCGTTAACTCAATTAAAACATCTTTTTCTTCTCCAGGGTGTAAGTTCACTTTTTTAAGACCTTTTAGCTGACAATTTGGCGCATCTTCTCCTAAATATTTCACATATGCTTGTGTTGTCACCGCGCCTTCATAATCACCAGTATTTTTTACCCTTACCATACACTGTACGTTAGAACCTTTCCTTAGAGTATCCGTATTAACATAAAGTAACGTATGCTCAAAGGTAGTATAGCTTAAGCCATATCCAAATGGATAGAGTGCCTCATTCTTCATATAACGATACGTACGGTTTTTCATAGAGTAATCGGTAAACTCAGGTAATTCCTCCGTCGTATGATAGAATGTTACAGGAAGCTTTCCTTCTGGATTTCCTTCTCCAAAAATCAACTCTGCAATTGCTCTACCACCTTGTGCTCCAGGATACCAGCCCTGTAGTATAGCTGGAATATGTTCATCTGCCCATGGCACTGCCAAAGCACTACCAGAGAGAAGAATTAAAATAACAGGCTTACCACATTCATAAATTGTTTTTAAAATATCTTCTTGAATTCCTGGAAGGGCTAGTGTCTTTTTATCTCCGCTGGCAAACTGATTTCCCTGATCGCCTTCTTCTCCTTCTAAACCTGGATCAAGCCCTAAGCAAGCTATCACGACATCGCTATGTTCACAGACTGCACGAACCTCAGCAATACGATCATTTTCCTGGCTTAAATTAGACATTTTATTTTTAAATAAATGGCAGCCTTCCGAGAAGTATACTCTAACATCTTCCGGAACTACTTGCTTAATGCCCTCTAATACAGTAATGTATTCTGAGGCTGTACCTTCGTAATTACCCACCAAAGCATTTCGGTTATTCGCATTAGGTCCAATAACTCCGATAGAGGTAAGTTTCTTTGGGTTAAGAGGTAATATATTATCCCCATTTTTTAATAACACAACACACTTTTTGGATGCTTTGATATTAAGCTCTTTACTTGACTTCGTATCGACATGATCATATGTAATTGTGTTAAACGGAATCATTTCTTCATTATCAAATAATCCAAGTTTCATTCTTGTTGTAAAAAGACGTATAAGTGCAGTATCAATTGTCTCTTCTTCCACCAAACCATCTCTTACAGCTTGTAGTAAATTAACATAGAGATTTCCACAGTTCAAATCGCAACCACGATTCATTGCCAGTGCAACTGACTCTACTGCATTTGAAGTAACCATATGGTGCTCGTGAAAATCTTTAATTGCCCAACAATCTGAAGTTACATGACCTTCAAACTCCCATTCTCCGCGTAAGATATCTTCTAACAGTGTCTTACTTCCACAGCATGGTTCTCCATTCGTACGATTGTAAGCTCCCATAACTGCTTCCACTTTATGCTCTTTTACAAGTTTCTTAAAGGCTGGTAGATATGTTTCACGCAAATCCTTCTCCGAAACTTCGGCATTGAAACTATGGCGAAGATCTTCTGGTCCAGAATGAACTGCAAAATGCTTTGCACATGCAGCAGCTTTTAAATAGGTTTCATCATGCCCTTGGATACCGTCGACAAAACGTCCTCCTAGGGTGCCACTTAAGAATGGGTCTTCCCCGAAGGTCTCATGTCCACGTCCCCAGCGTGGATCACGAAAGATATTCACATTTGGTGACCAGAAGGTCAAACCTTTGTAGATATCGTGATCGCCATATTTTTGTTGTGCATGAAACTTACCTCTTCCCTCGGTAGATATAGTATCTGCAATCTCTTCGATTAAATCTTCATCAAATGTTGCCGCTAAACCTATTGCTTGTGGAAAAACTGTGGCTACGCCAGCTCTTGCTACTCCATGTAGTGCTTCGTTCCAATAATTGTATGCCTTAATGCCTAGTCTTGGTATTGCAGGAGCAGAATGTAAGGTTTGAAAAACCTTTTCCTCTAGTGTCATTTTCATTACAAGTTCTTTTGCACGTTGTTTAAACTCTTGTTGTGTCTTCTCTGCTGTCATGATAGGCTCCTCCTAAAAATTCATAATTTCATAAAATGCTTCTTTTGGCTTCATCATCTCATCAAACAGTAATGGCCAGTTCCTACGATTGCTTACTGGAAAATGGTTCAACCAGCTAACATCATCCGTAACTCCCCATAGGGTTACAGAGGTGATATCATTTTTATATTCTCTAAATATCTGAAAGCACTCTTTGTAAACTCTGGCTTGTGCTTTATACTGTTCCATCGTTGGTTTTAAGATTTCTGACCTGTCTTCATATCGAAACATAGATACATCCATTTCTGTAATCTCAAGCGATACTCCAAGCGATAAATACTTTTCAATTGCCTCCTTTAATTCATCCATGGAAGAATGATAGATATTGATATGGCATTGCATTCCAATACCGTCTACAGGAATCCCTTTCTCTTTTAGTTCCTTGATTAGTTTAAAGATTTTATCCCGCTTCATTGGATTAGTCTCATTATAATCGTTATAAAATAGCTTAACCTCTGGCATCTCTTGCTTCGCAAGGAGAAATGCCCTTTCTATATAATCATTTCCTAATCCCTGAAACCATTTGGATTCTCTTAAAAATCCATCTGATTTATCTTCTATTGCTTCATTAACTACATCTACACTATAACAATACGTCCCATATCGCTTACCCAGCGTATGGATATGGTTTGATAATCTTTCTTCTAACCCCTCCTTCGTGGTATCTAAAAATACCCATTCAGGAACTTGGTTGTGCCACACTAAGGTGTGCATTCTCATTTTCAGTTCATGATCTTTTGCAAATTGTACAATAGTGTCTGCCTTATCGAACTGATAATCCTTCTCTCTGTGACAAAGATTAGAAAACTTCATCTCATTTTCGCATGTCACAGAGTTAAAATGATTCTTTATTAACTCTCCATGTGTCCTTATCGTTGAAGCGTTCACTGCTGCCCCAATAAGGAAATAATCTTTATATTTTTCCTTTAAGATCTCCATCTTGACTCCTTTATTTTCATCTTCTTGTAATATTTAGTAGTTAAAACTTGAAGAAACCATCTGCATTGTTTTCTAAATTACCTCCATTTTTTAACCATACTTTATTTACAAAACTTTTTACATAAACTATATAATTTCATTTACATAAACTTCTTTGATATAATCCTAGTAAAGCGGGATACTCTCATCAAGACAAGCTCCATAGAATGCTGCTTTTGGTAACAGATTATCGTCAAAGAAAAGCGGATACTTTCTCTTATCTCCATTCAACCATGAGTAATCATCACTAAGACCCCACACAGTAACACTGGTAATATTGGCTTGCTTTGTTTCTTTCAGGCTTTGATATAAAGAAAACAGCTTTTTATATCTGGTTCCTAGCTTTGTAAGGTCTTCTAATGAATTACCGGCAAGGTCAATATCTAACTCTGTGATTTGTACTTCCACACCTAGAGAAGCGTATTTCTTAATTGCATATTCATAGTCAGTCATCGAAGGATAGTCCATCTTGATATGACTTTGCATTCCGATTCCATCTAAGATACCTTTCTTCACTAAATCTTCTGCCATGGTATAGATTGCAAATAATTTTGATTTTTCAAAACAGTTATAATCGTTATAGAAAAGAGAAACTCCCTCTTCCGCATACTTTCTTGCGTAAGTAAATGCTAATTCTATGTATTCGCTACCAAAAATTTGATACCAATAGCTATCCTTACTACGATATCCACCTTTGATCCCATCCTCAACATTAATTGCTTCATTTACCACATCCCAGGCATAGATGATACCTGGATAGTTTGTATTACAATAGGTTAACACTTGCTTCATGTAACTCTCCAAACGCTTTGTCATGATTTCCTTAGAAGCAAGCGGTGCATTCGGATCTCTTGAATAATTCTTAGTGAAAAACCAACGCGGTGTTTGCTGATGCCATAATAAGGTATGTCCTCTCATGGATAACTGATGCTCTTTCGCAAACTTCATTCCTAAATCAAGCTTTGAAAAATTCAGTGCTGGCTCAGTCATATATTTCTTTACATCACTGCTACAGGTTTTATAATCTAAAATGTTCTCTGGCTTCATCTCATTTCCCATCGTAATACTATTAAACTGAGTCGTAATTAAGTTAACTCTTCGCTCATCTTTTAATTCAAAGTCCATTAATGCAACTCCGACTTTAAAATCCTCTTTGTAAATTTCACAAAGTTTTGGAAGATTTGCATTATCACCCACTACTCTAACTTCATAAATTTCAATATCATCTATATATATATCTAGTAAATCATCTGGGGTTGCAGATGTATTATATTCTGATTCAAAATATAGTTTTACTTTATTAGTTCCCGGTGGAATCTGTATGTTACCTTCTAATAACGCCCATTCTCCTTTGTTTGCTAGTACAGAACCAAAGTTTAAATAGTTACTATCATTTTGCTCTACTTTGGCATACAGCCTTTTTTGACCGGAAATATCCCCATATTTCACATACGCTTTAATTTTATACTTCTGATTGACCTTCAGTGTTTGTGTTAAGTCAATACTAGGACCATTCCATGTCTGCGTACGCTTACTACAATGTAAGGAAGCATTTCCCGTATGAAACACTTCACTTGTTTTTTCTACTACTTCCCCTCCTCTTGGCATAAAGAGAAATTCTGTTTTCTCAAAATTCTCGGAATACACTAACTCTTCTACCACTTTAGGAGCGTTTTCACTTTTTTCTTTACTTACTGTAGTTTCTTGCTTTTGATTAGTAACGGTTTTATTATCATCTTGGGAAGCATCCGATTTGGCTTCCTCACTAGTTTCCTTTCTAGTTTCTATCTTTGTATTTTGGCTGTCCTCTTCTTCTGTTCCTTCTTTTGTTCCTTCTTTTGTTCCTTCTTCTGTTCCTTCTTTTGTTCCTTCTTTTGTTCCTTCTTTTGTTCCTTCTTTTATATCTGTCGTAGTATTTTCCGAATTTGTAATTTCTGACTTCTTCTGATCATGACTACATCCTACCATACTCAAGGAGAGCAGTACCATTAAAAACAAACCATATATTTTTTTTTTCATATAACTCCTCCATACTGTCGCAATCCTGCGAATTTGGGCGACAGCACAAATTCGTGTGTTAAACTTGTAACCATGCCTGCTCAATGTGAAGTTTTGAGCTTCTTAGGTGGCGTCTTTAGGCGCCTTAGAAATTCTCTTCACACTATCTCCTTTCGTACTTCTACAAATATTACATGTACCACTACAATATAAATCAAGGTAGTACCAGGGCAGATGCCAAGGATGCAAGATTTCACTTGGCATGTGCCTGGTAGATTTCATCTCAAATTCTATCTAAACCACTGGCCACCCCATAGCAGATGGATTTATCTAGAAGTTCTGATCTAAGTTATTGTGCTTTATTTATTCATTGCAGCGTTTGCATCGGCAATTAAAGCACCCCAAGACTGCTGAACCGATTCGACCTTTTCAGCTGCAGTAGCAGCACTAACACCTAAACCATAGCAAATATCACCAGTCTCTAAGCCTGCAACATAAGATTCCAAAAGCAATACACCGTTTTCACCGGATCTCATCATTGTTAAGGTTTCATCTACTGCTCTTTCATCTCTATACTGAGAATAAGCAGATAACTTCCAGCTTTCTTCCTCTTCATAACCTGGAACTGGATTTGTCCAGAGATTGTAAGCAAATGCAATCTTATCCGCTGTTTCTGCATCATAACAAGATGGAATAACTAGGATATTTTCGCGGTATGCACAAGAAGTCTTTCCATGGGTTCCAAGTGGGAAGGTTACAAAGCCCCAATCATCTTCCATGCTACTTAAGCTTCCCTTGATATACTCTTCTGCAACACGCATAGCTGCCTTACCATCATGGAATGTTGCTTCGAACCAGTTCCACTCACTGCCTTCTGGTTGTGGCATCATATAACCTTCATCATATAAGCCCGTGCCAAACTGAAGTGCTTCTAAGAAGTTAGGTTCATTTGTTGCATTGTAAAACATACCTTTTTCATCCTTACCAACGTATTTTGCATCGTTACTATAGATACAAGCGGAATAGAAATTTTTTTCAAAGGATGCCAATGCATAGGTATCTTTGGTACCATCTCCATCGATATCACGAGTTAACTTAGCGCAAAGATCCTTAAATGCTGCCCAATCCCATTTTCCATCTTTTTGTAAATCATATGGAAGATTTGGATCAATACCAGCTTCTGTGAATAATCTCTTGTTAAAGAATACACCAGCTCTTGGCTCATAAGTTGTAGCAAAGCCATAAGTCTTACCATTGAAGGTCATAGCATCTGTTACTAACTTATTCCACTTATCCTGTGTAAAATCAAAACTTGGAAGTTCATTAACAGGATAGAATAATCCCTGGCTTAACAAAGCAGCTGCAAAAGAGGAGTCAAGTACAAATACCTGTGCCTCTGGTGTTCCCGCCATAATAGAAGTAGAACACAACTCCTGTATCTCACCCCATCCGCCGATGTTCTTTTCTTTAATGGTAAAGTTATATTTTTTCTGTATTTCCTGACGGTAAGCAACTAATTCTTCCTCATATGTAGTAGATGGTGTAAAATCATCTGAATTTGCCCACCAGTTACCGATAACTACTTCAATTCCTCCAAGATTTCTTGCAGGTTCCTCTGTCGGTTCTGGAGTCGCGGTTGGTGCTGTCGTTGGTACTGTCGTCTGTGTAGGTTCCACCTTATCCCCTGTTGTCTCACTTGCTTTCGAGCAGCCTGCAAATACGGTCATCATCATTGCAGCCACTAATAAAGACGCCATCCATTTTCTTGATTTCTTCATTCCTAATACCTCCTCATAATAAATTTGTTTATGTTCTATGGGGCCCTTTCCCCCTAGTGACCAAACTTACATTTTAATACCAGTCTGACTTAAACTCTCTACAAAACCTTTTTGTGCAATGATATAAAGCAATAACAATGGTGCAATACACATTAACATTCCTGTTGCAATCAGACATTGTTGGTATGCAATCGTTGGTAGGTTGCCTTCTCCCTGAGTTCTCTTAACATAGTCATTCAGACGTTCTGCAATCGAACGAAGTCCACTTGGCAATAAGGTTAATTTTCTTAAAAACAAATTAGAATAAAAGGAATCTGTCCACTGCCATACATAAGAGAACAGGAAACAAGAAGTAAGGATTGGCTTTGCATCTGGTAACATGATCTTTATAAACGTTCTGAATCTACCACAGCCATCCACATAAGCCGCCTCTTCTAATTCTTTTGGTACTCCACGGAAATATTGACGAATCATAAAGATATACAAACCACTTTTTAAACCCATGCAGGTTCCCACTAACATAAAATATGGTGTCACAGAATTTAATAGATTTAATGGCTCGCCTTTCATGGTACGAAAGAATCCAAAGACGTCAAAAAATCGAAAGTGAAGATATAAGGAGCTCATGATAGTCTGTGGCGGAACGATAATAACTAACATAACACATAGAAACCAGAAGTTCTTTAATGGGAATTTATATCTAGCAAATCCATACCCAACCAACGTACAGGCTGTAATCTGAACCATCGCAATTGCGAAGGATATCCCTGCTGTCGTAAAAAGAGCCTTTGGAAACTTAATTAACTCACTTACTAACTTATAATTTGAGGTGGTAAAATTTCTTGGGATGCTGATAACTGTCGCATCATACAAATCCTTCTCTGCCATAAAACTAACCGTGAGCTTATTAAGGAGAGGCTGAAGGATTAGAAAACAAAGTCCAAAGAGAAGCAATGCCCGACAGATACTTAAAAACATCTTACCCAAGGTGCGTTTTAAGAGATAACCTTCTGATTTTCGGTTTCGTTCAAGAAACTCTATCAATTTCATTCTTTTTATTTTCGCATTCTCTCTACTCATAGTAATATACCCTCTTCGAAATGATGGCAGAAACAACCCCAATAACTACCATTACAATCATGAAGTAGACCCAGGCCATCGCAGTAGTAAAGCCATAATCCATTTTCTGTGTCATCGTCTCACTGATTTTCTCCATAACCTGATTATCTGTTCGAATAAAGAAATCAATGATGGTATAAACGACATTTACTAGAATCAAGGAACTAATCATTGGAACTGTAATCTTCCAAAAACTCTCCCACTCCGTAGCTCCTTCAATTTTTGCAGCTTCAAACATACTTTGAGAAATCGTCTGTAATCCTGACAGAAATATGATAATTTGAATACCTGATGCAATCGCAATGTCATACACATGGTTTACGATTCCAAATACATATTCCATGAACACGGAGGAGCTGCCACCGGTGGTCACTAGAATTTTTTCTAGTACTCCAGTGATACTGCTGCTCATCTGATTCGATTCTTTGATCACATCCTGCATTCCCTGCAATAAGGTATTGTTTGTCTCAAGCCCTACCATAACACCTGCGGAAAGTATTACTGGAAGGAAGAAGATCGAACGAACCAACCCTCTGCCTTTAAACTTTTGATTTAGTAGAACCGCAATAAAGAAGCTAAAAATAATCGTTGCTGGCACATCAAGTACCATTCGAATTAATTCATCCACTAACAATCTAACAAATTCAGGATCTACTAAGAAAACCTTTTTAAAATTAGATAATCCTGAAAATACCATAGAAAACTTGTGTTCATCCACATTGATATTTACCTGAGAGAAACACATCCGCAAGGATTCTAGCAAAGGGATGAACATAAAAGCAAATAAACCGATGAGAAAAGGTGATATAAACAGGTATCCAGCTATTGCATTTTTCGTTGCTAAGCTTTTCCGACGCTTCTTTTTCTTCTCCATCTACTCGCCCCCCTTTAATACCAAGTAATCCTGTGGTGCTATCGTATGTGATTTATATACATAAGGTATCTCATTATAATTGACTACTGCTCTGGTACCATCCTCATAGGTTGTAACAGTAACTCCTTTTGTAATGATTTCATGTCCTGTGATAAACTTATCGTAGATTGTGCTAAAGTCTTCCTTCCATTTGTGATAAATCCCATTTGCATCCTCTTTCCATAAGGAATAATCCGTTCCGAAGTATCTCATATAGTCTGATTCCTGCAATTTTTCGGTGCTAGCTTTCATAAAGATAAAATAAGGGGCTGCTCCATTTTCAATGCTCTTTAAAAGATTGGTCTGATAATCTTCTGCTAAGTTAATTGCTTGCCCTGTATAGGTAACTAGACCATGCAGTGCAATTGGGTAAAATGGTATCTCAGCATCCAAGATAGCAATCTGCTGTGAACGCAGTGGTAAATCTACAATAATATCTGCATACGGTGCTGCATAAGAGTTTCCCTGCATAATTAAGATTTTGTTCTCGTTTTCCTTCATCCTTCTCATTTCATCCACTTGCATTCCCATGGATTGTTCTCTGCTGACTAATTTCTTTTCATTGTAATCAGCACCCAGAGACTGACCGATGCTTCCAAGAGAAATTCCATTTACACCGAAGTCATTCACCTTTTCCTCATAGGAAGATAACAGCTCCTTAGTATACTGTGGCCTTGCCAGATAATATAGAATTCCACTTCTCTTTCTTTCTCCGTACCAAATCGGGCTGTAAGGATAGATTTCAATACGTTTTCGATTGATATAACGTGCAGCATCAGAATTGAGGCTAAAGCCATCAGACCAACTATTTTCTGTCATTAGCTGAAATTCACCGTTTAAGTAAAGTTCACCTTCTTTTTCCTTGATTAAAGAAACCAATTGATTAAAACTCTTTTTATTACCTAGTTCAGATATTAATTTTACCTTAGAAGGAACACTGTGTTTGATTCCTCCGTTAAACCAGCCATTATAGCGGTAACTTACCTGCTCCCATCCAAAAGAATCTAATTCCTCCACGATTTGCGCTGCTTCTTTATAGGTAGTAAGCGCTAATGGCAAATCAATTGGAAGACCAAATTTTTTCTGTACTTTATCAATCGCACCCAAAAGTTCTACTACAACTGGTAACGAATTACTCTCCTGTTTCAGTAGCATTGGGTACTGTTCCATCAGGTATTCTCGGTACGCGATTGCCATACTTGTATAATCTGGTTTATTACAAAAGATATAACGTTGTGTAATCGTCTCTTTTGGAAGAGAATTTTCATATAAAATAACAGTCTTATCTGACTTTGCAGAGATATCCATGGTCTCACCATGAATCATTGCATACTGTGCTAATACAAAGTTATAACCGTTTAATCTTCCGCTTACATCAGCTTCAATATTAGCATAAGAAGAACCATTTTCCACCACACATAAGAAGGAACTTCCATTCTTACTAATTCCAAATACCGGATAAATTGCTTTATTATCATTGATGATGGCACTTCGGCTCAAACCACTATCCCACCCGAATACGCTATTATAATAAGCATTCTGTGTATATTTCCCGTTATTAAAATTAATGATTGCACCGCTTCCATCCGGTACGAATAAAAATCCTTCTTCACTGGTACTTCCTGCTCCGAAGTAAGGTAAGATACGAAGCTGCGTAATAGGATACTCTTTTTTGTAACGAATCTCTTCATACGGTACATTTACAACAAAATCTTTTCCGTCTAAGCGATATTCAATCGTTACATTAAAGATTGGTTTATCTATTTTTTCCTGTTTTTCATACCGAGCAATATCTTGTTCGTAGTCTGCTTCGGTATAACCAAGCGAAGCAAATAAATCTTCAATTTGAACCTTTAAGTAAGACTGAACAGTATCTCTGAGAACATAAACTCTTTCGTTTTCTAAGTCCGGATATTTCTTTATTAACTCTGCACGATTGTCCGTTGCTCTTAATTTAGAAAGATCATAGCAGCGATAATATTCATCAATCTTTCGTTTTGCACTCTTATCCATCTTCTCAAGGAAGATGCTCATACGAGATTCTGGAACGGAAACCGGAATCAGATAAGTACGTTCAATGTTACCTAAGGTATACATGACCTTAATTCCTGTTTCTGTCTTTTCATAAGTATATAAGCCCTTATCTACACTGTAACCACAGCTGTTTAAGGTTGCTGTATTTCCAGCACCATTACTATATTGTAAAGTGATTTGTGAATTAAGTATTTGTTTTCCTACGGAGTCTGCTATTGAATCTTCCAAAACGTCTTGTGGGTTAGAATACCAAGTATCCCCTGTTTCTTTCTCTACCACATAAAACTGAGCAGTATCCGGAAGGAAGTGCATCTCCAGAAATTCATTTTCAACAAGGATTTCCGCCTCATTCGTTGGCTCATACCCATAAAGAATGACATCTTCAAGCTTTACTGTTACCTTAGTACAACCTGTTAATCCTAAAAGTATACAACTACATATAATCATTAGTGTACAATTTTTTAACATGCCATATTTCGCGCTAAAGAATTGTATATATTTGCCGTATCCTAAACACTTTTCTAACTGTTCTCCCCGCATCAGCGTCCATCCCTCCTCTCTGTTTTATGTTAACTTAACCGAAATATAATTTCTTTGTAGAGTGAAACAAAGTATGCAACACCATCGCTGATTAAACTAAAGAATAAGGTGAAGATAAATACGATTACTCCGACTCCAACGATGGTAGCAAGACTAGATAGGATAGCCTTACTAAAGCTATAATCATGAATCATCATCATCGCTGAAATTACTAGAAAGACCGACCAAATAGTTGCAAAGTACTGCAAATACATATACAGTACGCCTTCCTCTAAAGTAATTACATTACTTAATAAGATGAGAGAATATCCAATGAGAATCTTAGGGGTAAAGGCATACACCGTCCCCATATAGATTTCTTTTAGTTTCCCTTTTCCATCTAAAAGAGTAGTTAAACTCCAATTTGCCACACACCATAATAAGATTGGTAGCACAATTGCAAGAACCTCAATCAACATATTAATATACTGCCAATGTACCGTCATGAATAGAAAACTGGTGTACTGAAGTTCGAATACTCTGCATAACGCAAGCAGAAGTAATAATATATTTGCTGCTGCCATGGAACCTCTTTTTTCATGGGTTAAATCCCAAAAACCATCGAAAGGATGCGTGATTATATAAAAAGAATATTTGAGGCTTTTCTTAAGCCGCTGCCAATCATAGGATTTCACCTGTTGTACTAGATTCATTCCTCAAATACCTCCTTCTTTACTTTTTTTACAAATCGGACAGTCTTTGGTGCGATAATGATAACAGCTACGATCAGTAATATGGTAACGATATTTTCCTCAATCCATTGCTTTCGGTATAACTGAAATGCTTTGGAATAGTTTTCAAAATCTTTCTTAACCTTAAAGTACTGCATCGCTTCTTTGTATTCCCCTTGTCTAAGAAGAGCTCTCCCTATACCTATATAAGCCAAGTCATAATTTCCATTGAGTTTTAATACTTCTCTCCAACTATTCGAAGATGCCTCGTATTCACCTAGCTTATACTCCTTGATACCTGCATTTATTAAATTTCCATAAGCAGTAAGATCAAATCTGGTAAAGCTGCCCGCTCTGGAATCTAACACAAAGAGTCTTTCCCCCATACTTGCAATTGCTACCGGATAAAGGAAAGAGCCAAGTTTATTTCCTAGACCACCGAATGCATACAGTAGATTTCCTTGGAAATCATACATAAAGATCCTTCCTCTGACACGGTCTAAACAACAATAAGAATCAAATGCCATCGTTGCTACATCTACAAAACGGGAACATCCACTAATTCCACCTGCATCTGCAAAGTCCACATCTCCATTTGGGTTATACCAGCCATTTCGAACCAAAATATCAGTCCCCATGGAATTTAATCGTCTAATTGGATTTGCGTTTTCTATGTTTCCCTGATCAAAAGTACTAGTTGTAGCATAAAGAAATCCATCCTCATCCAGGCACACGTTGTTATACTCTGTTGGCACAAATAACTCCATCTGTGCCCTCTGTGCTTTCGTAGAAATCATCTTCCATAGATAATCCTTAAAATTAACTTGAACTTTATTTGCACCAACATACCCTGTAAAATCACCCACATGATCAAATTCCATTAAACCTTTGTTGACATTCTTAGCCTGCACATAGATGCGTTTCGCTTTATCCACTACAAGCTTAATTGGAAGGAAATCCGATTGTTCTAATATCGTTCCATCTGTCGGCTTTGTAATCTGCTTTTGATAGCTACCATCTGGGTTAAGATGAAGAATTCGCTGATTGTTACAATCACTGATGTAAACCTCTCCATCCTCCGATTCAAAAACATCGGTTGGGTTATTTAAGGTACTTTCTTCTCCATTGATTGTGACAGATGAAATTTCTTTGATAACTTCATAAGTTTCATTCTCAAAACGAAGTATTACAACTCGGTTATTGCCTGAATCACAGACATAGATTCGATTCTCACGAATAAATAGTCCTTGTGGATCCTTAAAATCTCCCACACCAAGTGCTGATCCTGAGATATTCTCTATCGGAGTATATGCATCCGGTGAGGATTGATAGAGTCCCCAAAAATCATAGGTATAGGTATAATTTGAAGCTTCTGCATTCACTATTACAGAAGGACTAAGAAGAATCACAATTAAAAAACAAGCTAAGAATGCTTTCCATTTTCTCATCTTCTTTCCCTCCATCAATCCTTAATACCTGAATTCGCCATTGTTTCAATAATATTACTCTGTGCAAGAACAAAGGCTAATACAGGAACGACCATGACAAATAAGGTTACTGCAGCACCAACACCTGCTCTTGCAATACCGCCACTTATAATTTGTTGCAGTGCATAGGGAAGTGTTTTTAACTCCTCGGAATAGATAAAGTTACTTGCCTTGTTATTCCAGAGGCTTTGAATGGAAAATATAATTACCGTCAGCCATGCTGGCTTTACCATTGGCATAACGATATTTAAGAATATCTTTCCTTCTTTGGCACCGTCGATTTTAGCTGCTTCTATTAACGTATCTGGAATACTGTCCATAAACTGTTTTAATAAGAAGAAACCTATTGGGGAAGCAAAGGCTGGAATAATTACTGCAAGATAAGTATCCACCCACCCAAGTTTGCTCATAACCAAGTAGTTAGGAATCTGGGTTACATACCCCGAAAACATCAGAGTAGTAACTACTAAGTTAAAGAATGCCTTGCTTCCAGGAAATTTATATTTTGCTAATACATAGGCTCCCATAGAAGCAAAGATGACATGCCCTGCAGTACCCATGAATGTAATAAATACCGTGTTAAATATGTATCTTGAAAATGGTACCCACGACTTCCTCATAATGATAAACAAATCAGAGAAGTTATTTAAGGTAGGCTGCTGTACGAACAGTTTTGGCGGGAATAAGAATATTTCATTCAATGGTTTAAACGCATTGTTGATTGCATACACAAGTGGATAAACGAAGAATGCTCCAAAGACAATCAATAGCAAATAGATGAAAATATCCCCGGCTCTCGAACGATTCGGCTTCCTTTTCTTTATTTTAATCATATGGCTATTCTCCTTCTTTAGGTTCCGACTCTCCTTAAGAGTTTTTGTACCAGCTTGTTGCATAAGATCATTGTCAAAAATAATACCGTTGCTATTGCAGAGGCATAGCCCATCTCAAATCGAAGCGAACCATAATCTACTAAGTGGTTTACTACCGTATGCGCTGCATAATCTGTACTCGGAAAACCTGCCAAAGCTGTAGTAACATCTGCTACACCAAAGGACTGGGTAATAGCCATAACTGCACCAAACATTAACATTCCCTTCATATTAGGAAGAGTGATATACCACAACTCCTGCCAACGGTTTTTAATCCCGTCTACATAACCAGCTTCATACTGTGTCTGGTCTACGGTTTGAAGTCCTGCGATAAAGGATAAGAAACCAGTACCAAGACTCATCCACAATACAACAATGATAATAACTCCCATCATATAATTTGGATTCGTAAGCCATAAAATTGGTTTATCTAAGATTCCAACCTTCATTAGGAAACCATTCATATACCCGTAAGCATCACCGCTAAATATTAGGGACCAGATCAGATATACCTGACCTGCGATGGTTGGTGCATAAAACACTAGGACTGCGACTGCTCTGATATATCGTGGCAATTCATGAATAAACCATGCAAATAAAAACGATGCCAGATATCCAATTGGACCAGTAATTGCTGCCAGTAAAAATGTGTTCTTTACTGCAATTAAAAAGACATCATCCGCTAAGAATAAGTTAATATAGTTTTGAAGTCCTATAAATTTAGGAGCTTCTAATATATTGTAGTAAGTAAAGCTATAAAAGATAGAAACAACAACAGGTGCTACTACAAAGGTAAAGAAAACAAGAGCATAAGGCAGTAGGAACAGATAGCACGTCTTATGTGCCTTTATTTCTTTTAAAGTAATAAAAAATTGTTTTTTCTTTTTCGCCTTCCAAGATGCAACACTCATAACTGTTCCTCCCTCCTATTTTTCTAAACCGAATTCTTTTCGTTTCTTTGTAATCTCATTATTAATAGTTCTTGTATAATCCAGTAAAGTTTCTCTGGTATCTTCACTATTATTAATTACCTTTCGCACTGCATTAATAATATGTCTTGAGGTATAATAACCACCTGGCACTTCTGGTGTACCGACTACAGAATCCCACTGTTGTCTTAGTACCGCTGCATTCGCTGCGCTCCAGGACAGTTGTTCAAAAGCAGTTCTATTTGCTGTTGCATAACGTGCGGAAGCTCCCATCACACTCTCAAGCTCCCTACCAAATCTCGCTTGCGTTTCTGCACTACACCACCATTTGAAAAATTCCCAAGATGCATCCTGTTTCTCTGTTTTTAGCACCATAGAAGCTACACCCCAACCAGAAGTGGAACGGTTGATGGTTCCATCTTCTACTTTCGTTCCTGGTAACAGGGTAAAATCCCACAACCCACGAATTTCCGGTGCAAATACAACCAATGTATTGAAATTGTTATAATCCACAAAACCAATTGGCATCTCACCAGTACGGAAACGGTTAACAAAGTCGTATACAATTGGTGTTTTATAGTGAGTAAAGAATCTAGTATAAGTTTCAAATGCTTCGACTGCTAACTGTCCATCTAATAATGTTTTGGAGCCATCTTCATTATAAAGAGTACCGTTACGCTGATATAATTGTGCAAAGAAATTGGATAAGTCTGGGTATAACACATTGTTAATCTTTCGTTCAATTGATGGAATACCGACATTCATATTTTTCTTCTGAATGGTTGGTAAGATTTTAATCAAATCATCCCAGGTGTTTGGAATTTCAACACCAAGTTCTTCTAATACATCCTTACGATAGAACATTACGTTAAAGTTTAAGGTTTCCGGTATACCAAAAACACCATCTTGGTAATGGAAAGGAATGAGAGAACTTTCTGAATATTGTGCTGCTAATTCCTTATAGCCATCTAACTTACTAATATCAACTACCGCATTACGAAGTGCATAGTTTACAGGATCGCCTTGATTCACAGATAACGCTACGTCTGGTCCTGTACCCGCAACTACCGCTGGCATTAATGCTTCCGCAGCAATCAGTTTTACATTGACTGCAATTCCTGTATTTGGAGTAAAAGTATCATCAATCATTGTCTTTAAAATGGTACTTTGATCACGGCCAGACAACATCCAAACTTCAATCGCAGTATCTTTGTCATATACATTTCCCAAGTTGTTGTAGTCCTCAACGAAAGAGGAACCAAATGATTTTGCCTCATGAAGTGCTTTTTCTGCAAAGCTTTCACTAACAGTAGGGAGTGTAGCATCTTTCCCACTTAGGATAATGTAGTCAACATCCAAACTTCCCTCACTTAACGTTATCATCGAGTTGCCAAGAGAAGATATATTTTCTTTATAGTTTGTTAAAGCGAGTGGAATTTTCTCTGGTTTCTTAACAAAATTCTCAAGCTGTTTAGCAAGTGTTAAAGCTGAACCAGCCTGTGCACCACGTTCTCCTGAGTAATTCGTTAAGTCATCTACAATTTTATATAAGATTTTACTTTCTAGATCCATCGCTGTAATTACTTCTGGATATACTTTATCAATTCTGTAATCACGATATTTATCAGGTTCTGGTCCTGTTAATACTAAGATTTTACGATAAATTTCATTTAGTCTGAAAATACTTTCTTCCATCCTAGTTAAGATGTCGCCAAGCTCTCCCAAGGTTACTTCAAATCGGACCTTATGGATTCCCTTTGTCAGCGGAAAAAGATAATCTTCTCCGTTTTCATCCTGTAAAGTGTAAAGCGTCCATTCATTGGAATAACGGAATGGAATCACAGATACTCCTTCAAACGGAATCTCATTATCTAAGTAAAGTATACGATTCGATACAAACCCGCGGTTATAGTTTTGTCTAGCTTTGACAGAGATACGATATAATCCATCTTCTGGTGCTTCTACTTCCCATTCAATCCATTGACCTACTACTTTCCATGCACCACCACCTATCATATTGAGCCTGATTTTTGCAGTACTGCTAGGATCTGTTTTGGAAGAAGATCGATCAAAAATTGCATATAAGGATGGAGAAGAACGATATAATGCATCTTCACCCTGAATTACATCAAGATATGTAATATTTGTATTTTGAAATTGAGTCAAATCATATTTACTTAGAAATGTCTGATAATCTCTGGAGGATTCGCTATCTTGAAAACAAAAACTACGAATTGCCATTGGTTCATTAACACCTTCTAGGCGAATGGTATTTTCTCCAGCCTCTAAGTAAAAGTAATATGGTTCTGTGTAATATCCCATAAAGTCCTTAAAATAGCTGCTTTCCCACCTTGGCTTTTCCACTTGCGACGGACGGATGTCATTTCCCTGATTATCTTTTTTTACACCGCCCTCCATATCTCCCCAGATACGACTGAATGTAATGGTTTCAGCACCAAGGAATGGAATTTCTCCATTTAAGTAAATACAGCGTTCTATATCAGTACCTCTAGACTTAAGAGGAAAGTATTCAAGATAGGCTTGGTACATCCCTGCCTCTTTTACCGTAATACGGTATTCAAGTATACTGTTTTCCTCGGTCTTAAGTACCTTTTCTACGCCTTCAAAGTCAGAAAGCATTTCCACGCCTTCGGCATAAGAATAATTAAAGATATCGATATCAATAGTACTTGTCGCTTTTTTCGTGCTGGTATGACGTTCTAGATATTTTGTATAAGTATTGCTTCTCCCTAGCCCTTCCACCTCAGTATTTAAGGTTGCCCCTACATACTTAGCTTCAAAGCTGTCTTCTTCTTTGGTTAGTGCAAAATATACCATCAGTACCGCAATTACAACCGTAGCGCCCAATAACTTTTTCCATACCTTACTCCATAGTTTAGCCATGGTACCGTCACCCCTTTTATGAAAATTGTCTAAATTTTTGCTTTTAAGTATTAAGTTTTTAATTATTTAATAATAGCTTACGATGAAACAGGCTATTAATCTCCTCAAATATTGTTATTCATATATCAATTTTTGCTAATCCTTATACTTAGCTTGGCAACGTCTTCTAATTTTAAGCTAAATAAAGGAAATATATTATTTACTTTATTACTAAAATAAGGTATTATTTGTATTGTATTAGTATATTTCTACCATGTATTACTTAAATATCATTTGATTTTTAAACATATTGCAACATTATATTAAAAGCACGATTTGATATAATCATTATTATTTTAAGAGGGTATGTGAACATGAAGCAGATGAACGTAACAAATCCTATTCTTTCTGGATTCTATCCAGATCCATCCATAGTCCGCGTCGGACAGGATTACTATATGGTAAATTCCACATTTTCTTACTTCCCAGGGGTACCTTTGTCTCATAGTACTGACTTAATTCATTGGGAACAGATAACTAATATCCTATCTACTAAGAGTCAACTAAATTTAACGAATGCTCCTCATAGTGGCGGTATCTATGCACCAACCATCCGCTATCATAACGGGACATTCTATATGATTACTACCAATGTTTCTCATGGAGGAAACTTTATTGTCACTGCAACAAATCCTTACGGACCTTGGTCAGACCCCTGCTTCTTAAATAGTGCAGAGGGGATTGATCCTTCCCTTTTCTTTGATGAAGACGGGACTTGCTATTATTGTGGAACGAAAGGCCGTAGAGAAGGAGCGGCTTTCTTCGGGGATAATGAGATTTATGTACAAGAAGTCGACCTTACCACCATGCAGTTAACATGTGAATCCTATGCCATATGGCACGGTGCCTTAAAAGAAGTCGAGTGGCCAGAAGGGCCGCATATCTATAAACGAGATGGCTGGTATTATCTCATGATTGCAGAGGGTGGTACGGGATTAAATCATGCTATTACTATGGCTAGAAGCAAGAATATCAAAGAAATGTTTGAAGGATGTAAACGAAACCCTATCTTTACTCACAGACATCTTGGAAAAGAGTTTTGGGCAATCAATACAGGGCATGCTGATATCGTAGAGACCGAACATGGAGATTGGTATATGGTACTACTTGCAAGTAGACCATGTGATGGTTACTGCTTACTTGGTAGAGAGACTTTTCTAGTTCCGCTCATTTGGGAGGATGGATGGCCTGTTGTGAATCCAGGTATCGGCCTTTTAGATAGGGTTGTTACAATCCCAGGGAAGGCTTCTTCCACTTTAGTGGAATTCACTTCAGTGGAGTCTACTAAGGTGCAAGCTGATGTACAAGAATTCGATATTCAATTTAAAGACTATCACCCGACCTGTAGAGATATCAAAGAAAATTTCCGACAAAAGGAACTGCCACCTTATTTCTTCTACTTAAGAAATCCACAGGAAAACCACTATGAAACAGGCAGAGAAACGGGTCTTCGCTTATACGCCAGTGATGTACCACTCACGGCGGAAGATTCTCCAACAGCGCTCTTTCTTCGTCAGACTTCTATTAATTACACACTAGGTACCAAACTAGAAGCCACTCTTTCGAATGAAAATAGTGAAGCCGGTATTCTCTTAATGCAAAGCAATCATTTTCATTACCGTTTTTGTATCTATAAGGGCAAAGTTCCTATGGTTGTATTAATATCCTGTATCGACGGAAAAGAGCAGCTTTTAATAAAGAGAGAATTAACAAAACTCCCTTCCTATCTGTACGTGAGGGAAAACGGATTAAACTTAAGCTTTTCTTACTCTTTCGATGGAACAGAATACGAAACTGTTGCTACTTCGATTGATGCGAGTATCCTTAGCACAGAACGTGCTGGTGGCTTTGTTGGTACCTGTCTTGGTTTATATACCTATACTCCTTCCAACGAATTCGGAGAAGATTTTGCAGATTTTGACTATCTTCATTATCAGGTAATGTAACATACAGAATGCATCTCATTATTTGATCCGAAATTCGAATGCCTAGGCTATGTACAAGAAAAAGCATACTGTTCGAACTTTTTTACAAAAATTAAAGCAAGTTAAACCATGCCCCTGCTTGGTTTAACTTGCTTCTTTTGTTTATCTAAATATAACCGTCTTTTGTTCGTCCTTATTTTAAGAACCCATTTACAATCTGTGCTTCTGCTTCTGCCTCTGTAAGACCTAACGTCATAAGCTTGGTAATCTGCTCTCCTGCAATCTTACCTATTGCGGCTTCATGAATCAAACTTGCCTCTAAATGATTTGCCGTAATCTCTGGAATTGCACTTACACTACCACGGTCCATAAGGATTGCATCACACTCGGTATGTCCATAACATTTATTATTTCCATTGATCTTAGATAAGAATATTTGATGAGAGTCCTCCTTCGCAACAGAACGTGAGATTACGTTGGCTCCACAATCTTCTCCATTAAGATTCACTTCAAAATCAGTCTTTGCATACTGTTTTCCATGAGTCATTATCTTTTCTTTAATCACTAAGGTTGCTTTATCTTCTAGGGTTGCCTTTGTCGTACGAATGGTGGAATCTACACCTTTGATTTGAACGGTATCCATCTCCATGTAACCGCCCTCTTCAATATGAATAATTGTCTGTGGGTTTAAGATTCTCTCACCACTACCATCTCCAGAACCATAGTGCTTCTCTACATATTTTACTTTTGCATTCTGTCCTATAAAGAAGCTATGAATTCCATCGTGCTCTGCTTTATCAGAACCACCGTTATGAATACCACATCCTGCAACGATTGTAACATCCGAATCTTCTCCAATAAAGAAGTCATTATAAACTAATTCTGTCAAACCACTTTGACTTAACACTACTGGAATATGAATACTCTCATTCTTAGTTCCTGGCTTTACAATGATGTCGATTCCTGGTTTATCAGTTTTTGTAACAATGTCGATATGTTCAGTTGTATTTCTACCAGCACCTTGTCCATTTACTCTTAAATTATAAGCTCCCTGTGGAACCTCATGGAGGTCAGCCACCTGTAAGAGCAATTCTTTTTGTATTGCATCCATACCTTATGCCTCCCCCTTATAAAATTTACAACTTGGTGTTTCATTCAATAATTTCGGTAAGATTTTTTCCTTTTCATCTACCTCTACTATGCTACCATTCGCGATTACAATGATATCATCTGCAATATTTAATATACGTTCCTGATGTGAAATAATGACGATAGAACCTTGGATTTCCTGATGCATTTTCTCAAACACACGAATTAGGTTATTAAAACTCCATAAGTCAATTCCTGCTTCTGGTTCATCAAATACGGAGAGTTTCGTTTTTCTAGCAATAATCGTAGCAATCTCAATACGCTTTAACTCGCCACCAGAAAGACTTGCATTAACTTCACGAGTGATATAATCTTTTGCGCATAGTCCTACCTCAGAGAGGTATTCACAAGCTTTGGCTGTACTGATATTATTTCCGGCAGCTAATGTAATAAGGTCCTTTACTGTGATTCCCTTAAACCTAACTGGCTGTTGAAATGCAAATCCGATACCTGCTTTTGCACGATCTGTAATGCTCATCTCTGTGATGTCTTGTCCATCAAAAAGAATCTGCCCGGATGTCGGCTTTTCAATTCCTACTATTATTTTTGCTAATGTTGATTTACCACCGCCATTTGGCCCGGTAATTGCAATAAATTTATGATCGTCTATTGTTAAATTAATATTCTTTAATATGTCTTTGTTTGTTTCACCAGATACACCAAAGCACACATTTTTAAGCTCTAGCATAATTTATCCCCCAATCTGCGTACCCAATCCGTTGCAAGGTGAATCCATCCTTGACATTCTGGTGTTACACCACGGCCATCTGAGTTTTTTGTTTCTTCATTTGCTAATGCTAATCCATGGCCTCCAACTGGGTACATATGAAATTCTACCGATATATTATTCTTTCGAAGCGCACTAAGAAGCAACAAGGAATTTTCCACTGGAACAGCAGCATCGGTATAAGTATGCCACAAAAATACTGGTGGCATATTTTCATTCACTTGCTTCTCCAAAGACATTTTATCTACTAAAGTATCATACTGCTCTCCAAGAAGACGTAAAAAGGAATCTCTATGTGCAAATTCTCCTGAAGTAATCACCGGATAGCACAATACACATCCGTTAGGTTTTAACATATCTTTGCTTGTCTTTAGCGTTTGTGAAAGAAAGTCCTCTGTCCAAAATACGCCTAGGCTTCCTGCCAAATGACCACCTGCACTAAATCCTGATACCACAATACAATCTGAATCCACATTCCATTCCGCTGCATGCTCCCTTACCATCTTAATACTTGCTGCAAGTTCAAGCAAAGCAACCGGATATTCCACTGGTGCTACATGGTAGCGAAGAACAAATGCATGAAAACCTGCTGCAAGATATTGAATCGCAATCGGTTCTGCCTCACGATCAGAAGTTCTGCTATATCCGCCACCTGGACAAATAATGACAGCAGGTCGTTTTCTGTTACTATCCACCTGAGGTGTGTTATCTAATACATAAGTATAGAGCTTTGCACATTCTGAAAGCTCATATCCTTCCAACTTAATATCAATTACTTCGTGCTTCATCCTAAACTCCTATCCGCGTGCCTTAGCACACCTATGAACAAGAAAAAGTACGCTTCGTGAACCTTTCCTTGTCATGAATCAAGATATTACTCAAACGCTAGCCTTTTATAATGATGGCAACTTCGTGCTAACACAAATCGCCTTTAAAACCATTTTAATTTTACTCTCATTTTGGATTTTTTCCAACAGTTTTCAGTATATCACAAGTATGTTAATTTTTCCACAAAAATTAACAATAAGCTAGCTCTACTTCATAGATGCTTCGCGCACATAATCTTGACATAGGGTGCACTTTCGAATATAATCTAAAATGTATACTCTCATTTGGTCAACCTCATGAATGAAACAATAAGCATATGGAATCTGCACATATTACATCATTTGACTGAGAGGAATGCATTTCACATAACATGGACATTGTCATGACATTGTTCCTAACACTACTCCATAGCAATATGGAATATTTTTATTATAAGGAGATGATTCTTTGGACCCCGTCGCCACGCAGCTAGTCGTGTTGCTTTTCTTGTTACTATTGTCCGCATTTTTCTCATCTGCAGAAACTTCCCTCACCACTGTTAATAAACTTCGTATTCGAAGCATGGTGGATCAAGGGATTAAGGGTGCGAAAACTGTCAGTATATTAATTGAAAATCCTGCAAAGATGCTCAGTACCATCTTAATCGGTAATAATGTTGTAAATCTAACCGCTTCATCGTTAGCTACAGCTCTCGCGATTTCGATTTGGGATAGTAAAGCCGCAGGCATTGCAACTGGTATATTAACTTTGTTAATCCTAATCTTTGGTGAAATTACACCTAAGACACTCGCAACCATTCATGCAGAAAAATTAGCTTTCTTTTTTGCACCGATTATTTATTTCATGACACAATTATTAACACCTGTTATATATATTGTAAATAAGATGTCTTATCTTCTTTTGTTTATCATGCGTGTTGATCCAAATAAAAAATACGTTACGATGACAGAAAATGAACTACGTACCATTGTAGACGTCAGCCATGAAGAAGGTGTAATCGAAAGCGAAGAAAGAAAAATGATTACCAATGTAGTGGATTTCGGTGACTCACTCGCAAAGGATGTTATGGTTCCTAGAATTAATATGGCTTTTGCAAGTGTTGACATGTCCTATTCTCAATTGATTGAAGTATTCCGCGAAGAACAATACTCAAGAATGCCCGTATATGACGAAAACCGTGATGATATTATTGGTATCATCAACTTAAAAGATGTATTCTTTTTCCGTGGTGATTATAATGAATTTAGTATTCGTGATTATATGAGGGAACCATATTACACATATGAATACAAAAAAACCAGTGAATTGTTAAACGAAATGCGTAGAGAATCTTTACCAATGGTAATCGTACTGGATGAATATGGTGCAACTGCTGGCCTTATTACAATGGAAGACTTACTTGAGGAAATCGTCGGAGAGATTCGTGATGAATATGACTATGACGAAGAAGATGTAATCACCCAACTTGGTGAAAACGAATACCTTGCCGATGGTTCTGCAAAATTAGATGAAATTAATGAGTTTATCGGATTATCCTTAGATTCTGAGGATTATGATTCCATAGCCGGTCATATCATTCACCTATTAGACCATTTACCAGAGCAAGACGAACAAATTACAGAAAATAATATCACCTATACCGTAACAAAGGTTGAGAAAAATCGTATCGATAAGGTGCATATTAAGATAGAACTTGAGTTTTACAAATCAAATTCACAGGATAATGAAACTAACTAATAGTTTTAAGAGAGGATTCTGCCTATTTTCAGTACAGAATTCTCTCTTTTTTTAATCTATAGAAAATTTCTTTGCTATTACCTTTGAAGCTATCATTGGATTCTTAATGTAGTAAATTTCTTTACATTCTCTATAAAAACTATAATTCATGATTATTAATACCTTAGATTTCTTTGTATCCACCTTAAAAAACTATAAATTCATGATTTTTAAAGCAATAGTAAAGTAAATCATAATAGAACAGGTATCTACGATAGTAGTAATTAATGGAGCTGCCATTAATGCTGGATCCAATTTAAAGAACTTTGCTACCATCGGAAGCAAACAACCAAGAGCTTTTGATAGACATACTGTAGCAATTAATGTAAGACCTACCACAAATGCTAATGCCAAATCATTATATTGAATGAAAATACGTAATCCATTTACAAAACCAAGTGCCACACCTACTAAGAGAGCAACACGAATTTCCTTATAAAAAACACGGAAAATATCTTTGGAACGTATTTCATCTAGCGCCATACCACGAATCACTAGAGTAGAAGTTTGGGAACCACAATTTCCTCCGGTATCCATTAACATTGGAATAAATGCAACTAATAAAGGAATCGCTTTAAATGCATCCTCATATTTTGTTATCAGCACACCAGTAACTGTAGCAGATAGCATTAACGCTAATAACCATACAATACGGTTCTTTGCATGCTGAAATACTGAAGTTCTAAAATACGTATCCTCTGATGGTGCTAGTGCAGCCATACGTTCAAAGTCTTCAGTATTCTCTTCTTGCATTACATCGATTGCATCATCAATCGTGATAATACCTACTAACCGAAATTCCTGGTCTACAACTGGTAATGCAAGAAAGTCATATTTATCAAATTTTCTTGCTACTTCCTCTTTATCATCGTGTGTATTAACCGTTATCAAATTTGTTTCCATGATATAAGAAAGAATAGTATCATTCTTTGCAAGAAGCAAATCTTTTACTGTAACAATACCTTGTAACCTCCTGCTATCATCAAGAACATAACAGGTATAGATTGTTTCTTTATCAAGCCCAATTTTTCTTATCTTAGTAAATGCTTCATCAACTGTCATCGTTGCCTTTAGATCAATAAACTCAATTGTCATCACACTTCCAGCGCTACGGGAAGGATACTTTAAAAACTCATTAATTAATTTTCTTTGATCTGGATGCGTTTGCTGTAATATTCTTTTTACAATATTCGCGGGCATCTCCTCAATTAAGTCTACGGTATCATCAAGAAAGAGTTCATTTGTTACATCATGTAACTCTTTGTCTGTCATTGCATGAATCAGACGTTCTTGAAGCTCAGTTTCCATGTAGGAAAATGTCTCTACTGCAGTATCTTTTGTTAAGAACCTATATAGTAGAATCATATCTTCATTCTTAACTTCGCTTAATATCTGTGCGATATCGGCACTATTCATAGTTTCTAAAATATGCTTTAAATCGTTAAAACGTTTATTTTCTAATAACTCTAATACTTTTTCTTGCATGCTTATGCCCTCCTATCATTTTCATTCAAGTTGGCATAAAACCATGGGCACCCCGAATAACCACCCTTTATTACACGCCAAGGAGAATAGACGTCAGCAATTCAACTTCAAATCCTGCGCATACATTTTGTATACTTGGAAGTTTAAGTGAATTTAATTTGCAATACCACTTCCCCTTGACGTTACGCCGCTTTGGTTTTATGCCGCTACTACTGCAACTGCCATCGTCCATTCTCCTCACCTCTCTTTCTACTTATACAAACATAAACTTTTCTTTTGTTTCAGATATCCTCATATCATTATATCCACTAAAACAAAAAAAGCCCTGATCTCTTACCAAAATCTTCGGCAAAAGAACAAGGCTTACGAATCTATAAATACTCGCAGCAATTAACCGTTCAAGCTTTAGCATCGCAGGGCATGGCATACATTGACGCCTTGAAATTGCATTAGGTTATGCCTTGATTCGACACAACCTGCTAACCAACTAATAGTGTCTCCATTATTTCGCGGTAGCAATCCATATCCCTGCGGTAGCCTCACCTACCGAAGTTTAATTCTTTACATACTATACTACGTATAATTACATATGTCAACAAACAATGGCATATTTTCTGCCAACCCTTATCAATCACTTAATGACAGCTTCCGCAAGAACAACCGCCACAATTGTGCTCTCCGTCTTTATGATCGTGGTGATCATGGTGATTGTGGTGATCATGATGGTCATGATGATCGTGGTGATCACAATTTGCCTCTGTAGATGGTTTTGATGCCCCATCTAAGAAAGAAGCCACAGCAACCTCAATGTCTCCTTGCATTCCAGGAATTACAAGGATATCTTCATCCATTAATAGTCCCATAGCAGCACTGCCTATTCCACCACAAATTACAACATCAACACCCATTTCTTTTAATAAATCTACTGTAGCAACATGGCCGCTGCCTGTATTCTTGAGGGTAGCTTTGCTGATTAGAGAATTTCCTTCCAATTCAAAAATAGTAAAGGTTTCACAATGACCAAAATGCTGAAATACATTATGATTCTCATCTGTTGTTACAGCAATCTTCTTCTTATTTTTTGTTGCTTTTGACTCCACTGGAAGTAATTTAGCAAGTGCCTTAGCTGCCTCATCCAACCAATCACCTTGCAACTCTTCTGCCTTACCAGCATCAATTGTCTTTGCAATCGCTGGATTGATAGGCATTTTAGCAAATACAGGTACGCCAAATTTCGCAGAGATTTCGTCAATATGGCTTTCACCAAATACACTAATCTTCTCTTTACAGTTATGACACTCTAAATAAGAATAATTTTCTATAAAACCTAAGGTCTTAATATCCATGGCATTCGCCATATTCACCGCTTTGGATACGATCATAGATACTAATTCCTGAGGACTTGTAACGATAATAATACCATCTAAAGGTAGTGATTGGAATACTGTTAGAGGAACGTCGCCGGTTCCTGGTGGCATGTCTACAAAGAGGAAATCAACATCACCCCATACTACATCAGACCAAAACTGTTTCACTGTTTGTGCTATCACAGGTCCTCTCCAAACAACTGGAGTCTCTTCATCCTCTAATAATAAGTTAACTGACATAACTTCAATTCCATTTTTTGTGATTGCAGGTAAAATACCAAGTTCATTGGCTTCAGCTTTCTTATGAATACCAAATGCTTTTGGAATGGAAGGGCCTGTAATATCTGCATCTAAAACTGCAGTCTTATAACCCATACGATTCATAAGAACTGTAAGATAAGATGTTATGGTAGATTTTCCTACACCACCCTTTCCACTTACAATACCAATCACTTTCTTCACACGACTATATTGATTCATTGGTGCTAAAAGGTCTTCTTTCGATGGTTTTCTTGAACTACAATTGGAGCTACAACTACTACAATTGCTAGAACAGCTGCTTTGTTGTTGATATACTTGTTCGCTCATGTGTTATCTCCTTTATGTTCTAGATTGTGCGGTGTATCATCTTTCTGATTTAGTGCTTTTTCTTTCTTCATCTTACAGACTTTACATCGCTTTGCACAGTCGCATTGCGCAGTTGCTATGGTATAGTTACCACCCTCAACTAAAACGCCTTTCGCTTCACATAATGCTTCTGCACTCTTTTTTCTTGCTGAGTATAGAATACGTTGAAATGTACCTCTTGATACCTGCATTCTTCCTGCTGCATCTTCTTGCTCTAACCCTTCAAGGTCGCAAAGCCTAAGTGCCTCTAATTCTTCTACATTCAGTTTCACATACTCTTTTTTTCCGCTCGCAGGTGTAAATACTTTATTCTGAAAATCTGCACACACCCGCCTGCATACTCCATTTCTAGGCATATTCACTCCTATTAAAACATTTACAACTAGCGGTAATGCGCACTCACTTTTTCTTGGCGAGTTTGCGTTGTTATTGTGCATATGCACACTATCAATTATAGCCTAATGAGAAAGTTTGTCAATAGCTAACGTGTTTTCCCCGCATATTGTTTTTCAACTTGCTTGATTATAATATGATAAGATACAAAAAGTAATACAGAAGCTGCTACCCAAGCTGCTGGTCCTGCCAAGCAAATACCGGCATATCCCATAAGTCCAGGCAGTATAAATGCTGCCGCAGAACGGGCTACTAATTCAAAAACACCAGCCATTAAAGGCATAAAACTTCTTTGCTGTGATGGAAAACTGAAATGCCATAGGTAATCCAATCTGCAAATGTTTCCATGCAAATCTTACATCAAAGCGAAAATCTTTTTTTGATAGACGAAGCATCGGATACTTCATAAAAGCATAAATTACACAGGAAAGACCGGATAAAAACTGAGATAATACAGTTGCCCAAGCCGCCCCTGCAACCCCCATATGAAAGTTAAGAATAAATAAAAAGTCTAACCCTATATTTAATATAGAAGAGACTGCTAAAAAATAAAGTGGAGTCCTACTATCTCCAATTGCGCGAAGCAAGCACGCTATCAAATTATAGAGCATACATGCAAACACACCAAGAAATATAACTACAATGTAATCATATGCCTCTTGTATAATTGAATCTGGTGTATTTATAAGCAGTAATAATGGTTTTGCAAGTAATACTGCTAGCGCTGTTATAACGATTGTAATAAGGATTCCAAGCATAATTGAAGTAGCTACGGAGCGCCTCAATCCATCCTCATCTTTTGCACCAAAACGTTGAGCAGCTATCACCGCGATTCCACCTGTAATTCCAATCACAAAACCTAAAATTAAAAAGCTAAGCGCTCCGGTTGTTCCTACCGCTGCCAAAGCATTCGAGCCAAGACACTGTCCAACAATAATTGTATCTGTCATACTATAAAGCTGTTGGACTACATTTCCAATCAGTAAAGGGATTGAGAAGAAAAATATTAATTTGGTTGGACTTCCCTGCGTCATATCTTTTGCGTTTGATCTAGCCATGTTTTCCTCAATTCTTACGCTTTTGCGTTTGCTATAAGTAAGTTATGCTTACATAATAAATTACTTTCCTATTTCTTGACATATATGTTCACTGAATCTAGATTTCCATAAAACCTATACCGCTAACATAGAATACCACGATATTCCTGAACTCGCAATGTGTTTTCCCTCAGAAAATACTGCTTTATTCAATACGATAAAATATCCTCTACCTAGAATAGGAAATTCCGCTTACACTACCAGCTCTACCTCATTGTCTTGCCTAAACGTGGTATTTAAAACAAGGAAGTCCCCCGTTCAATAAAACGGAGGACTTCCCTGATGTGGCTAAATTATATTTGGGTTTATTTGAGATAATCAAACATTTAAATTAGTTATCAATTAACTTTTTCTTCTGAGTCCAGCTCATTAAGCTTCTTAACTCAGCACCAACTTTCTCAAGCTGATGTTCCGATTCCATTCTTCTCTTTGCATTGAAGTTTGGACAACCAACTTGGTTCTCAAGTAGCCAGTTACGTGCAAATACACCTTCCTGAATATCTTTTAGAACCTGACGCATTGCATTCTTTGTATCCTCTGTGATAATCTTTGGTCCGGTTATGTAATCACCGTACTCCGCAGTATTAGAGATCGAATATCTCATCCCTGCAAATCCACTCTCATTGATTAAGTCAACAATTAACTTCATCTCATGGATACATTCAAAATAAGCACTCTCTGGCTCATATCCAGCTTCAACAAGTACTTCAAATCCACACTTCATTAATGCTGTAACACCACCACAAAGAACTGCCTGCTCACCAAAAAGGTCTGTTTCAGTTTCTTCACGGAATGTTGTCTCAAGAACACCTGCTCTAGCTCCACCGATTGCAAGTGCATATGCAAGACCTAAATCATGTGCCTTACCTGTTGCATCCTGATGAACAGCGATTAAGCAAGGTACACCCTGACCTTCCTGATACTGACTTCTTACGGTATGACCAGGACCCTTTGGTGCAATCATTAAAACATCGACATCTTTAGGAGGAATGATTTGACCAAAATGAATTGCAAAACCATGAGCAAACATAAGTGCATTTCCTGCTTCTAAGTTTGGCTCAATAGACTCTTTATACATCTTAGCTTGCTTCTCATCATTGATAAGAATCATAATTACATCAGCCTTCTTTGCTGCCTCTGCTGCTGTATATACTTCAAAGCCTGCTGCTTCCGCTTTAGCCCATGACTTACTTCCTTCATATAAGCCAATCACTACATGAACACCAGATTCCTTCATGTTAAGTGCATGCGCATGTCCTTGGCTGCCGTAACCAATGACAGCTACTGTTTTTCCCTCAAGTAGAGAAAGGTTACAATCCTGTTGGTAATAAATCTTTGCCATTCTTTTATCCTCCTAATAAAATTACTTTTTTCTATGTTCAACCTGTAAAGTACTCTAACTAAACAAGTAGCATACTTAATTATACGTAATCAGCGATATCACCGGAACCTCTAGGCAATCCTGTAATTCCTGTTCTTACGATTTCTAAAATCTTAAATCCATCTAATAGATTAATAAATGCATCAATCTTTGCCTGATTTCCCGTTAATTCAATCATTAGAGATTCTTTGGCTACATCAACAATCTTAGCTCGGAAAATATCTGCTACCGCAATAACATCTTTGCGTTCTGATTCTCCTGCTTGAACTTTTACTAAAATGAGTTCACGGCAAACGGACTCTTCACTATGTAGTTCTTTTATCTCTACAATATCCTCAAGCTTTTGAAGTTGATTTCTAATCTGCTCTAAGATTTGTTCTTCCCCGTTTACAACGACTGTCATCCTAGAAAATGCAGGATTCTCAGTTTCACCAACGGTTAGACTATCAATATTATACCCTCTTCTACTAAAGAGCCCAGACACACGGCTAAGTACACCTGCAGTGTTTTCTACCAAAATAGATAAAACCATCTTTCTCATAAGATACTCCACTTCCGGATTCGCAGTCTTACCCGCTTTCCAAATTTTAAATTTACTAATTATTGTAGCAACAGTAAATCGCTTTGTCAAGCTAAAGTACTATAGTTTTAGTATATTTTTCAGTCATATTATAACATTTAGTTATATCTTAGTACCCAGTTCGAATAATAGATTTACACAGTGCTCATTGGTTAGCTTTCTTGTACCATTACGGTAATCTTACCGTGATGGTAGCTAATTTTTACATAATCTTATTCAAAATAGAAAAGTTCTTCAAATTTTTTATCCAGTGCAATACAAAGGATTAGCGCAAGTTTAGCAGTTGGATTAAATTGGCCAATCTCAATAGAACTTATTGTATTACGTGATACACCAACCATTCCCGCTAAGTCACTTTGAGACAAACTTTTTTCTGCTCGAGCTACTTTTAATCTGTTTTTTAGTATAAGTTTTTCTTCCATAGCCACTACCTCAATGTGGTCAATATATAGTTGACTACGGAGAGAATTGATGCAATGCTTCCGGCAATCGCTGTGACAAGATACGCTTTACTCCTTACAAAACGGTACTTTCCATATGCTTCAGCGGCCATGAATACCCAAAACAGTGAAGATATCGCATGGTATGTACCGGTTTCACCAAAAAACAAGTTGAATATCGCAAGAAACACAAATAAGAGCACGAATGCCAAAAACCCAATTTTGCGCCCCTGATTTTCGGCAAACTCCAATCCCTCGTCTTTATGAGACTGTCTGCTTTTTTCTAAAATGTCTTCTTTTTTCATAACTAAATTCCTTTCAATGTATTGATGTTGTTTTGACAAGTTTACTTGTTAAAATCAATATATCACTACCAAGTTTACTTGTCAATGATGTGAGCTAAATTTACTGCATCATCCAGTGTGACTACCGTTTCCCCCTCATACAATCCGTAATAATCCACTTTGTAGCCTGTTTCTTTTAATCCCTTTATAATTTTCTCTAACATGCTCTTACCTCCGTTCTATTTTCAGCAAAAAAACTACCAACTAAATATTGATAGTTGGCAGGATAATATAGTTAATATAATAATTATGTGGGATATATACTGAAAAATATATAATTTTACAAAACAAAAAAAACTCCTTAAAGGAGTTTTTTAAGCTAGTACTTTAAGTGCTTGTACACTCGATTTCACATATTTAATACTGTAGGCAAATACCTTTAGGATTTATATCAGAGAATAACAACACTTTTCCATAAGAACTATAACCACCTGCGGATATTAAATCCACTTCGCTAATAATTTCCTCATGACAGAATATAACAACATATTCTTCTTCATTTATTTTGATTCTAACCGCTTCTGCCATCTCGTCAGTTAAGGTTTTCCCGCTCTTTTCTAGTGAAACAGGAATTTGCTCTACTAAAACATCTTGATTATTGCCCTTCTCCTGAGTAGAAATCACTGTAATCATTGAGGTACTTCCTGTTTCCTCCATAGAAACTAAAACATGATTACAAGGTTTTAAGCTGTTATATTCTGCTGACCATTCTTTTTTAGACAGTGTGGTTTGTCCATGAAGGAAAAAGCATTTTGCATTAACCTTTTCTCCCTCAAAGGTTACTTTATTCTCTTCAGGAATCATCTTTCCATCACCAGAGAAATGCCAATTCTGAGCATATCTATGTGTACCCTTACCATAGCATTCATCCATTATTACATAGATGCCTGGCTTAATATAAACTACTTTTCTGGATATAAAGATTCCTTTCTCTATATAACCTAAATGTGCACCGGATACAAAATCTGCAGTTTCAGTAAAACGGTATTCTCCCTTTATCGGTAGAGCCATCTTTTCATAGCCCCAACTGTTCGCACAGATAGAAAATTCTTCTTCATCAACACAAATGGTATTGTGGGCAGAAGGACTCTTAAAATCTCTTCTTATTTTTGAATCTACATAAGTATAACGACCTGTATCAATTAATATATCTTCCCCATGGGAAAATAAATCAATATGCAATAAGTCTCCATGCCCATGTCCACTTCCCATACATCCACAATGGAATCTTAGATAATCTGCATTCTTGTCATATCCGCTTCTTAACATATAATTTCCACTATCCGCTAAGGCATAGGAGGTTTCTTTTGGTGTTAAGGCTTCTAACTTCTCATAGAACAAATAGTCCTCTATCCCAAGATTCCATATATTTTCTTCCCTAAATCTAGAGTCTGATAAAAACTTTAATCTACCGTCATTATAAAAACATGCTCCATGTGCCAATAAATCTCCGGCATCGATATCATCACTGTCAGACTGGCAAGGAATGTTCCCGTTTGGCTTACACCACATGGCTAGTGCATATAACATTTTCTCTACTTTTTTACTCATTTGCTCTGGTATCTGAATTCCAAAGCGTTTCATATGTTCTATACTGTCTATACTGCAATGTAATACTTCTCCATGGTACATTGGGCTTTGTTCCCACTGTGTACCGTCTTCAAAGATCTGTAAATTCAGTTCCTCTTCTAATCTTTGTACCGCTTCTTTTACCCAATCATTCTTTTCAAAATATATACCTACAAGCAAAAGTCCATGATTTTGTAGAATTCCCCAGTTACTTAACCTGTGGAAGACTCCGTTTACAGACATAAGATATTCTCCATGTAAGAAAAGTACTTTTTCAAATTCATCCCAGAAGCTTTCCGGTATCTTACTGCAATCTGCAAAAAGCATCATACTCTTTAGCCAATTTTCACACCGTATTCCTGCTTCAATACTTCTCCAGGTATTTTGCTTACTTCCCTCAGTAAGTGGTACCCGTTCCATCCAGTCTCTTGCCAACTCCATGAATTTCTCGGCATATTTATCATTTTTCGTACAGTTCCATGCCTTTGCTAGATTTACAAAACAAGTATGACGGTTTAAAGCAAACGTCCATTCCGGATCACCAAAAGGAATGAAGTCCCATTCCACATTGCTGTTAAAAGTAACTGGTTCGTTTGTTCTCTCCATTTCCCAGTGTTCTCTAAATACAAAGGTATTCTCACATACTAAATCAGCCTGTTCCCTTAGCTCTTTCTCACCTAACTTAAAGTTCTCTTTAAATAATTCTGCGGCTTTTTCTATATCTTTACCACACCAGAATCTTTGTAATTTCTCTCTTTTCATATTGGCTCCTTCATATCCCCTTACCATTGTGTACTTTATTTTAATACAACCTTTAATACGGTATCTGCTTCAACGGGAAGTGGATATGTAAAATTCCCATTAACACCCAAAGTAATGAATTGGGTATCCGGATTCTTTCTTGGTCCAAGTGCCGTAGATGCATCCTTTGCAACACTTCCGTCCCATAAAACCCTTATACTCTCAATCTGCTCTTTTGCAACTCCTGTAATTGGGATTGGTCCAATTGGTGCTTCCATAATATGTGCATATAAAATATTTTCTTTCTGCGTATAACGTCCCCATTCTGGTCTCGGCAACTTCGATCCTTCACAGCCATAGATGCTTTCTCCATTCATTTTCATCCATTCACCGATCTGTTTTAAGACCTCTGCCTGTTCTTTTGGAATTCTTCCATGTGCATCCGGTCCCACATTTAGAATCAGATTACCACTTTTTGATACGCATTCCACCAATTTATGAATTAAAAATACTGCTGATTTATAATTTTTATCACTTGATACATAGCCCCATGAATCGTTTATGGTAGTACATAATTCCCATACAACACGCTCACCGATTTTATTATGAAGCTCACTCGTTGGCATACATTGTTCCGGACTTGCAAAATCTCCAGAGATAGCACTTGGTTTCCCTTCCATAATAGAACCATGACTACTACCACCGCCTTCTAATCGGTCATTCACTAATACCTCTGGCTGTAATCTTCTTACCATCTCCATAAGTTCGGTTGCTTTCCATTTTTCACCCTTCATTTCCCCATAAGAGAAATCAAACCATAACAAATCCAGCTTTCCATAATTACTGCAAAGCTCCTCGATCTGTCCGTGCATGTAATTTAAGTAATTATCCCAGTCATACTTATCTTCTTTATAACTATCATTCTCACGCATCGGATGGAACATATCATTATATTTTGGATAATCTGGGTGATGCCAGTCTACAAGAGAATAATAAATTCCTACTTTTAATCCTGCTTCACGAACCGCTTCTACATATTCTTTGATCAAGTCTTTTCCTGCTTTTGTATTGGTAGATTTATAATCTGTATACTGACTGTCAAACAAGCAAAAACCATCATGATGTTTTGCTGTTAGAACAATATATTTCATACCTGCTTCTTTGGCAAGTTGTGCCCATTGCCTTGGATTGAATTCCTGAGGATCAAACTCATTGAAATATTTTTCGTAATCTTTCGAATTTACTCTATCGAAGCTCCTATACCATTCTCCCTGACCGGGAATTGCATAAAGCCCCCAATGAATAAACATACCAAATCGAGCGTCACAAAACCAATCTGTTTTTTCTCTATTCATTCGTATAATCTCCTTTGATCTATTCATTTTCGCATAATTACGTTATCTTGTCTAAATATGATGAACTTTAGTTTTCTGCTGTTTCAGGTTCTTCAAATCCAATATCAGAAAGAAAGTATGCATTGCTATTGGCATAGAGCCCATTCTCATCTTTACATTCTACGCGGATATAATTTTCGTTCCCATCTAGAGTAAATCTTGCTTCTGTAAGAGTTTCTCCCGGCATGGCAACTTTACGATAACATCTGGTAGCATCCATCATTACATAGATCTTTTGAACAGGCCCGGTTTTCACTACCAGTTCATTTCCTTCAATATAAAGTTCTTTTATCTCCGGTCCCATGGAACTGTAGAAATGACCTTTCATCATGGAATCAACTATGGCGGAATAAGTAAGTTCTTCTGCTTTTATCATAGTAAATCCACCAAAGGAATCACATAGTGGGTTATCAAAAGGATATCCGTTATGATTGTCATCTGTTGCCAAACACCATAATCTGTTACCTAAGCGAAGCATCTCATCATAGGACTGTGGGTTATAACCGTATAATCCATCATGCTCACAACCATGATTGTAGATTTCCATAGCAAATAGCCCTTTTAGTCCTTTATAATCATCATAATTTTGTAATGACCAGTAAGGGTGGTTGTAACATGCTATAAATCCTAATTCTTTCATCTCTTCCAGATACTGATTAATATAATCAAAATCTCTATAGCGTCGTTCCGGGCAAATCCCCTTTTCTTTTCTTTCTCTTTCATACTCAGGTTTTGTATCATATAAGTTAATATGATAGGTCTTATCTTTCGGACTCAGTCTCTCTGAACTTACTTCATTCATATCTACTTCTAGCGCTGCAAGAGCTAGGAATTCTTCATCATTTAATTCTTCATGGTTTTTGTATATTCTATGATCGGTAAATGCCATAACCTGATACCCATGTTTTTTGTATATCTCCTTGGACTCTTTTGGCTTTAATTTTCCATCTGATACAACTGTATGGCTGTGAAGGTTAGCCTTATAAAAATTTCCTGTCTCAGGCAATAAATAAACTCTAATATTCATATTATCCTCGATTCTAGCGCTTTAGCGCCTCGTCAAAGCGGATATTCGCACTTGTCTACAGGCAAGCTTTTCCGCTTACGCTACTTGCTCATAACCTCATTGCCACTACGTGGCATTTCATTGTCAATTTACAACTGTTTGCTTAATTTCAATTTTGTGTGAATTTTCTCCAGTATGTTTTTCCAACCATGCACACCAACATTCCTGCAACAGCTATGATAGCCCAAACAAAAATCGTTTTATCCCATCCAATTAATTCAGACAGAACTCCAATTCCGTATGTAGATACTGCTCCACCTACATAAGCTGAGGAGTTTAGAATTCCAGAAGCAGTAGAAGATTTTCCATATGGTGCAAAATATATAGGTACCATACTGACTAACATCGTATTCACTGCCATCATTGCAGTTGTTGCCACACCAAATAAAATCAATACAATGATAACTGATCCGCCAGAATAAAGTCTAAGTATGAAAAGCATTACTGCACATATTGCAAAAAAGGAAGCGGAAGTAGTAATTTCATTTCTAAAAATTTTCTTATTTACAAAGGATGCTAGATACACACCGCTTAAATTAAAAATTGGTATAATTGTTGTACTTATAATGGAAACTACGGATTCCATATGGAACTCTTCCCGAATATAAGTAGGAATCCAGGTGGTTACTCCATCCTTTAAAATTCCTTGAAACATCAGTCCAAAACATAGAAATACCATACCGGAAGCTAAAATCAATTTTCCCATAGAGGAATTTTGTTGTTTTATATTGTTTGAAACAGATACGACATCCTCTAATACGCCATTCTTTTCTATATCTTTTTCTATTTTACGGCTTCCAATAAACCAAATTGCCCCAATGGCTGCCAGACACAGAGAAGAGAAGAAAAACATCGTTCTCCAGTGGAATTTCCACACTACAAATGCAGTTATCCCATATGTTGCAAAAGTACCGATAGGAACACTACTGTTAATGTTAATACAGAATGTTTTTTGACGGTTTTTTGGAATCCAGTCAGAAAATATTTTAATAATCGGAGACCAAATCAAGGATTGAAGCAAACCATTCATACACCATGCTGCTACCATCTGCCAGATGCTAGTGGATAGTCCCATTGCCACATTACAGATTCCGGATCCTAATACCCCTACTAAAATCATCTTATGAGGCTTTAGATTATCTCCCAGGATTCCACTGATCAGCTGTCCAAATCCATAGGAAAAAAAGAATGCAGTTCCTATTAATCCCGCTGCCCCTTTATCAAATCCTTCTGCTCTAATGATCTCTGTTAAACTGGCTGAATAATTAAGTCTCCCTAGATAAGTGGAAAAATAAACGATCCAGCATAACCAGAATAACATGGATTGCATTTTTTTTGATTGAATCTTTTTTTTCTGTATAATATTATCCAAGTTAAAGTTCTCCTACTCTGTTGTAAATTCTACCGGTAGATCTTCTAAGAAGTATGCATTCGAATTAGCAAAATTTCCTTTTTCAGTGCGGCAAGCTACACGTATAAAGCCTTCCCTTCCGGTCAGTGTAAATCTTGCCGCTTTTATTCTTTCTCCCGGAGGAGCTACCTTCATATAACAATTCTTTCCTTCCATCTTTACATAAATCTTTTGAACCGGACTTGTCTCTACTACCAATTCATTGCCTTCTATATACAGTGAATTTATTACAGGACCCATGGAACTGTAGAAATCTCCTTTTTCCAGCGCATTCATTACGGCTGGATAAGTAAGCTCCTTGGCCTTAATCATGGTAAATCCTCCAAAGGAATCGCACAACGGATGACCAATAGGATATTCATTATGATTGTCATCAGTGGCTAGACAAAAGATTTTCTTCCCGCTTCTTAACATTTCATCGTAGGCTTGTGGATTGTAGCCATACAACCCATCAAGTTCACAACCATGATTATAGATCTCCATAGCAAAAAGTCCATCAAGTTTCGCATATTCATCATAATTTTGCATAGACCAATAAGGATGATTATAACTTGCTAAGAATCCAAGTTTTTTCATTTTCTTTATATATGCATTCACATAAGAAAAATCATAATTCCAATAATCTGCTGCACAATATTTTGCTTTCTCCTCTGGCATTTCATCAGGATTGGTATCGTAGAAATTAATATGAAACATTCTGGTTCTAATTCTTTCCTTGCCTGGACGTATTTCATTAATATCTGTTTCTACACCAGCTAGTGAAAGAAAATCCTGTGAATTTAATTCAGGATGAGGACAATATTTTTTGTGATCTGTAAATGCCACAATCTGGTATCCATTCTTTTGATATTCTTCTTTTACCTGCTCCGGTGTCAGCTTTCCGTCTGAAATTGTTGTATGGCAATGCATATTTGCTTTATAAAAATTCCCTTCTTTGGGAAGTAAATAAATTCGTTCCTTCATTTTTTCTTCACCTGCTTTTCTTATAAGTCAAAGCGGATACTCGGAATCCGCCTCGCTACTTCCTAATTATATACTATGTCAGTATCCTAAAGAAAGCGCTGCCAAATGCTCTGGCAGCGCTTTCTTATCTCAGTCTAGATTAAATTTCACTTTTCATAGTGATGAGAAATACCTTATTATTTCTCACTTGCCTCTTTAATCGCTTCATTTGCTCTGTCCTGAATAGATTTCATGGTATCTTCCAGTGACTTTTGTCCCTGTCCATATAATTGGCCTTCTTCAGTGTAAATCTGACCGATTGTTGTATCCGCAGTACCCATAATCTTTTCACTTAGGTATAATCTGCTGTTATCAAACCAACCCTTCATAAAATCATCTACTGTTAAATTGTCATCTTTAAATCTTGGAAGTAAGCTGGACTCAATATATGTTTTTGCCTCATCTTCTGTAAGAATCTTAGCTGGAACACGTCCATAACCTAAAGTATATTTATATTCACAAATTGTTTTAATCGCTTCAAATGCAGCTTCTTTATTCTTAGATGTCTTTGGAATAGCATAACAACTTGTAATTGTTAAAGAAGAAGCATCAGAACCTTCTGGATAAGGCATTGGAAGGATTCCTAATTCCCAATCTCTTGGGTATTTTGTTTTATCGGATAATGCACTTGCTACCCATCCACCATATACATACATACCGATATTTCCATTTACCATGAAGGAGTTATATGGATATGTTCCGGAAGCTAAATCGATGCAGCTTGGTTGAATCTTAAGATCATTTCCTAAACCAAAGAACCATTTTGCAGCATCAGCGTATGCAGGATCATCAAAATTAGCTGTACCATCTGCTTTATATGCAGAAACACCCTTTTGTGTAGCTAGCATATAGTTACATGCAACGTCATCACTCATAAAGGAACCCCAGATATTTTTCTCAGGATTGTTAAGTTTTTTTGCTGTCTCAACATATTTTTCCCAAGTCCAACCTTCTGCTGTTGGATATGGAATATTAGCATCATCAAAGATTTTCTTATTATAATAAGTTAACCAAATATCCTTTTCTGCAGGCATTGCGTAAGATTTATTATCATCAAATTTTACAATTTTGTCACCATAGATAGCTGACATATCGTAGTTATCTGCTTTTGCAAGATCATCAATTGACTCTAATACAGCAGCTTTGTAGAACTCTTCTAACTGAAGTGGAGTTCTACCGATGATATCGATAGCTTCTCCAGCCATTAAGCTTACAAGAACCTTGTCCATTTCTCCTGCTTTTGATGTAGGAGTGATATAAAATTCTACGTTTATACCGGTTTTTTCTTTGATTAATTCAACCATCTCTTTTGTTTCAGAACCAGTTGCAGCGTTATCTGTTAACGCCCACTTTACAGTCACACCATCAAATGGTTTATCACTGTTTGGCTTTTGGGAAGATTCGGTACCTTCAGTACCTGTTGGTGTATTACCATTTGAGTTGCCTTTTGTATTATCGGATTTTCCGCATCCGGCAGTACTTAAAACCATTACTGTAGCCAAGCTTAACGCAAAGCCACGTTTTAATGCTGTTTTTAATCTCATGTTTGTTACCCTCCTTTTGTTTATAACCCTATTATAGCTAACCTTTTATCTAGTTTATATAGGTTGTATTTTGAATTTATGTGTTATTCTTATCATTCTGTCGATATTTTAAAAGAAAAACCATCTTTTTTTATTCATATATACCAATAAAAGAAAGAGTAGGTTCGATCCTGGAATCTAAAATTCGTATAATCAGTACATCCGATTCTATCTGAGGAAAACGGGCAATTTTCTTATAACCAACAGTAGTTCCCTTATATATGTTGATAAGATTCCCATTTATCATAGTCAAAATCTCAAAGACTTCAATTCTCTGACTCTTTAATATGTTCTCTTTTAAAATAACTGCTGAAATCTTTTGTGGAACAGGAAAAGAAATCTTAAACTCAGCCTGTGGACCTATTCCTTGATAGTAAGTTTCATAGTCATCCTTTTGTACACAATCTACTGCATTCCATTCATTTTCTTCTATTACCAGAATTGCAGCTTTTTCTGTCAGGTTTTTACCATATCTTTTTTCTATTTCCTCACCAAGCTCCTGTAGCCTTGATACGTCAGTCTCATGGATCAGCCCATTTGGTGTAGGTGGAATATTTAAAAGCAGTGTTGTATTACCACCTACAGATTTTTCGTAGATACTTAGAAGATTTTCAAGAGAACGAACCTTATCATCCTCTTCAGGATGATAAAACCAGCCCGGTCTTATGGACACATCCACCTCTGCCGGATACCAAATCAAGTTCTGTTCCTGTGCTAAACGCTCTCTACTTCCTAAATCCTGCTCCATACTGCTTATTACTCTCTGCCGAAAAGAAGGATCATCCGCATGCTGACTTAAGGCTGCCACACGTTCTGCTACAGATAAGTCTGCTGGTACAACACTCCATTCACTGTCACGCGTATCACCAGCCTCATTGCCACACCAGCGAACATCAGGACCGCTTATGGTAATACAAGCCTCTGGCATATATTTTCTTATGGTATCATAATAGCGCTGCCAATCATAAGCTTGTTTTTTACCATTTGGGCCTTCTCCGCAGGCTCCGTCAAACCACACGCTAAAAATATCTCCATATCCGGTAAGAAGCTCAGTAAGCTGTGCTATAAAATAGTCATCATATGCTTTTCCTTGTCCATAGGTTTCCTGATTACGGTCCCAAGGTGAGAGGTAGATACCAAATTTCAGACCAGCTTCCCTACAAGCATCTGCTACTTCTTTTACAATATCTGCTTCTCCGTTCTGGTAAGGGCTATATTTGACAGAATGTTTTGTATATTTACTAGGCCATAGACAAAACCCGTCATGGTGCTTACAGGTAAGGATTGCTCCTTTCATCCCCGCAGCCTTTATCGCTTGTACCCATTGATTGGCATCCATTAGAGTGGGATTAAATATTTCCGGTGATTCTGTTCCGTGTCCCCATTCTTCCCCGGTAAAGGTATTTACCGTAAAATGAAAGAATGCATAGAATTCTGTCTTTTGCATCCTAATCTGCCTGTTAGACGGAACAATTTTTATAAGTCTTTCATCTAATTGTTTCATTTTGCTAGCCCCTTTTCTACCAATAAACTTCCCACTGTGTAGTCAGGCGTACAAGTGCTTCCATGTAAAAGTAATCTCCCCACAATGTACACTCATCAACACCGCTATCCTTTACTGAGTTATAAGGAGAACTTTTTGCATAAGTGGAATGAAGTAATATTCCGTTCGTATCTTCACTGGAGCGATATAAACAGTACTTTGTCACCGCCTTTAATAAACGTTTTGCCAGCTTAGTATAACTCTTTGCTTCCTCTGGTTCTAGATATTTTGCCATTTCAAGCATTCCACAAGCAGCTATAGCCGCAGAAGAAGAATCTCTTGACTCCGTACTGCCATCTGTAAAATCAAAATCCCAGTAAGGTACCAAATCATTAGGTAAATGCTCTACAAAACATGCTGTAATCTTTCGAAAACTTTCAATATACATTGGATCCGGACAATATTTATAAGCAATTGCTGAACCATAGATTCCCCATGACTGACCTCTTGCCCATATAGAACCATCTCTATATCCCTGTGCTGTAACTCCACGTACCGGAGCCCCTGTTTCTGGGTCAAAATAATAGGTATGGTATGTAGAGGAATCTTCACGGACTACATAGTTCATGCTAGTTTTAATATGGCGAAGTGCAGTTTCGCGGTATTTTGAATCCTTTGTTTCCTCTGACGCCCAAAATAACAATGGCATATTTAAAAGACAATCAATAATTAACCTATATTCCTTAGGTTCACCTAATTTCCCCCACGCCTGAAAGAATTCTCCCTTTTCCTGAAACCGTCCCATCAAATTATCTGCTGCCATTAGAGCAGTTTCTCTTGCTAGCTTATCCCCTGTTAGTTTATAGGCCGCAACACAGGAAGGGGTATACAAAAATCCCATATCGTGATGATCTACTACAATTCTTTTTATTAAGCGTTCCTGAAAGCTTGGCACCTGGTGAAGGGCAGCTTCCTTAAAAGCCCCCTCCTTTGTCTGTTCATATGCTAGCCACAGCTGACCGGTCCAAAATCCATTGGTCCAGTCATCATTTTCTGTAGCAGGATAGATCTGATTGGTGCTGTTCGCCGCAGGAAAACTATCGTAAAATTCTGGAATATTAAGTTTAACCTGAGCAATCGCATGATCTAGCGCGTCACGCGCTTCCTCTATTGTGATTACCTCATAGTTTTTAAGTGTTTCCATTGTCTGCATAATGATAAGGGGCTCCTTTCCTTACGTCCCAAAATCCTTGTAGATGCAGTGTGAGATTTAGAAGTTATTATGCACGGTATTTTCATGCCTTAGAACTTCTTTTCACACTTACACCTTTAGTAAGGTATCCTATTCTTCTGAAAAAGTAAACCACAGAATGTCATTTGCCTTTAATTTCATACTGTATTCTCTGCCCATTCCATCATATATCAAGGTTTCCTGAGGTTCATAAGTATTATTGACAATACAATATTTCTTAGTTGCAGGATAATAATTTACTTCTACATTATAGTTACTGCTATACCATTTCTTCATCTCCTGCTCCATACCTGCAGCCCAGAATATAGCACGGTAAAGCATTCTGGAGTTTTCAAAGGAATAAGGAATTCCACTTATATAAACACTTCTTCCATCACCAAATTGGTTTATAGCCATCTGAACATCTTGTCCATTCTTGCGTAATATTTCTGCTCCATTAAGAGCATAGATATTCTTCATGCCTTCACCGAAATTAATATTCTCGCTCAATTCCTCAGTAATAAAGTGGCTGTGCTCCTCCCAATTGTATTTATCTGTTGACATGGAGAATCCAATTTCTTTATTTACACCCAGTACATTTGCCAAGGTAAAATATCTACCCTGATGTTCACATGCAGATGGTTCACCAACTCCAATAAATCCGCCACCCTCAGCTACGAAAGCCTTTACTGCGCTGCTAACCTTCTCATTTGTCCAATAAGCACCGCCGCTAGGTGCGGTATAAGCATCACCTACGTTAATTACTACCTTGCATTCTTTTAAGATATCCGGATTCTTAATCACATCTTCAAAACTTATAAATTCCACGTCAAAAGGCATACCACTTAAAGCTTCAAGCACACCGGCATAGGAGTAAGTCTGCTTATAATCAATCGCGTGAGCCACCATATGAGTTCCCCAAGAACGTACCTTGCCCCAGGAATTTAAAACTCCTACTTTAAAATGGCTGTATGGACTTTGTCCTCCCATATTATCATAAAGAAGACGGAATTCATCACACACTTCTTCAATATATTGGATAAAATCAGGGAAATCCAATGCAATCTTTAAATAACCGCCGTATCCTATTCGATCCACTGGTTTTCTTAAGATAGCACGTCTTGCAGTTACCCAATTTACCTTTGCCTCTTTAATAGGATCGCCACCTTCATGGAATACATCTGGGAAGAAGTAAGGAAGAAAACGTCCTTCTGTATATTTTACTCCAGGAATATCAGAAATTAAGCGAAGTGTTGTTCCGTTTCCTACACTTCCTACTACTGCATCGAGTCCCACATGTTTAAAATATTCGCCGAATGGTTCCGTTCCAATCCAATGATCCCCTAAGAACATCATGGCTTCCTTGTCGCTATCATGGCAGATGTCCACGAGAACTTTCATAAGCTTAGCTACTTCTCTTTGCTGGAACTCATGAAAATCTCTGAATTCTTTAGAAGGTACACGGTTCGTATTGTTATGGTATCCCTGGTCAATAATATATTCCGGACGGAACTTATAACCAACCTCTTTCTCAAATTGTTCTAAAATATATGGGCTGACACTGGCACTATAACCAAACCAGTCTACGAACTTCTCCTTAGCAAATTCATTAAATACCAAAGTGAACTGATGGAAAAACGTTGTAAAACGTACTACATCACTGTCCGGATTTTCCTTCATCCAACGTTTTAGCTTTTCAATTACATATTGTTTCGTTTTAGGTTGACGTACATCATAAGTTATCTGATGTTCTACATCCTGCCAGTCATTTGTAATAAAATTATACATATGTACTGGATCCCAGATGATAAATGCAAGGAAACTTACCGTATAATCATGAAAATGCACTGAGTTTAGAATAATTACCTCTTGATTCTTCTCATCGTATTCCCAAGCATTAGGAGCTAATGGCTCTCCTGTAGTACGGTCTACCACTTCCCACCAGCGCTTAATATCATGAATCGTGTTTGGCTTTAATTGCTCTTTATATAAATGCTTCATCAGAGGAATACGAAGTTCTCCCTGTGACATTGCTGTGTAAAATTCAGTCATTAAATATACCTGTTGAACTTCATCCGGATTAGCGTTTGCCCACGCATTATCCTTTCTTGTTGTATAATAGGTGGAATAAATCTTTACAGGCATTTTTTTTAGTTCATCAGGCATATCTGTTCCATCGCAATCACGTAGAGCGTCAGCTCCCCATCTTTTCGCAATATCCTTGGTCTCCTGTATCATATCCACATCAGTAGGAACCGTAACTCTTCCTGTTAATTTTTCACTCATCGTATCTTTCCTTTCTTTAACCTGATTATTTTATATGATTTTATACTCTTTAACTCTAAATATAATAATTTGTAAAACTTTATTTTATGAGAACCCCTTCTCCGAAAATTTTAATTATGAAAAAAATAGCCTCCGGAATACTGAAGCAGATTGCATAATAAATTTATTACAATCCCTGTTAGAGACCGGAAGCTTTATTGTTATTGCCTTAACCTTCAAGCATCATCCTTTCACCGCGGAAGAAGTGACACCTTCGATGAAGAACTTCTGGCAGAATAGGAATGCAATCAGAATTGGTAAAAGTACAACGGTTGCTGCAGCCATCTGAGTACCATAATCCTGAATCATACCCGATGAGAATAATTTAACTCCAACTGATAACATCTGTTTATCCATAGTGGATATGTACAGATACGGGCCCATGTAATCATTCCAAGACCATGTGAAAGAGAACAGCGCCATGGTTGCAATCGCTGGTTTTGCTAATGGGAAAATAATTCTCCAGTAAATACGGAAATGGTCACATCCATCAATTTTTGCCGCTTCACTAATGGAATCCGGAATTGAAATAAATGACTGACGTAGCAAAAACACAAAATATACATCCACACAACTTGGTAAAATCAACGCCCACATAGTGTCAAGAATATGCAAATTCTTGAATATCATGTATCTTGGTATAATCATAATATCGCTTGGTATCATCATAGCTGACAATAAGATAAGGAATATAATATCTTTGCCCTTAAATTTTATCTTTGCAAAGCCGTATGCTGTAAAGCTAACAAAGAAAATTTTAATTAAAATCGTAAGACCTGTCATAACAATAGTATTTAAATACCATTTCTGAAAGTTGTAGATCCCATTTGTAAATAATGCTTTAAAGTTCATTAAAGTTGGATTATCTGATATCAATTTCCATGGGAATTTCATAACTTCTCCACTAACTTTAAAAGAAGAAGAAATCATGAATATAAATGGAAAGTTGGCTATTAATCCGATAAGTAAAATGAAAATCGTTAATACTAATTTTGAAACTTTATTTTTTTTCTGCATTGACTGTTCCTCCTTAATAATTCACCCATTTTTTCTGTCCACGCCATTGAATAAGAGTTACAATCATAACGATCACAAACATAATAAGAGCCATTGCACTTGCCTGACTGGTTTCAAATTTCGTAAATGCCGTACGGACAATATTTACAGACATAACTGTAGTTGCTTGTCCCGGACCGCCTTCGGTAAGTGCCTGAATACAGGTAAAGTTTTGGAAAGAACCAATAATTGAGCTAATTGCCAAGAAGAATGTCGTTGGTGAAATCATTGGTATAATGACCTTTTTGATTCTCTGCCATTTTGATGCTCCGTCTATCTGTGCTGCCTCTACCAGTTCAGCAGGTACTTCCTGCAGTGCACCAAGATAAACCACCATGTTTAGTCCCACACCCTTCCATACGGAGATTACCGCTACGGTAGGAAGAGCCAACTTTAAATCTTGTAAAAGTAGCGGAGGATTGAACCCCATATTTCTTAAAGCTACAATAATTGGACTGTTATTTCCCAGTAAAACCTTGAAAATGACTGCTACTGCTACCATGTTGGATACATACGGCATAAATACTAGAGAGCGGGTTGTATTTTTCAGAAATACACCTTTGTTCAAAATAAATGCCAATAAAAATCCCACTACCATAATTAACGGTACATAAACCAGCGAGTATTGAAAGGTTCTAAGAAGTGACGCCATAATTTCTTTATTCTTGAATATTTTAATGAAATTCTGGAACCCTACAAATTTCAGGTTGTCAAGTCTGGTGATATATTTCACGTTTAAAAACGACATCACAATTGCCATTACAAAAGGAATACCTGTAAATATAGTGAAAAATATTAAATATGGAGATATAAACATCCATCCATACCTATTTTCTTTCTTTTGTTCTTTCGAACTTTTTATCCTTCCTTTTGGTGCTGATGCTTTTTTCATTTTCATAAGCCTGTCTCTCACTTTCTATTTTAGCTAGGAAGAGTCATTCAATATGAGCTTTCCTTTCTTCTATTTTACCGTATCTTTTGTGTATAACCCATATGTCGTTTTTTATATTCATTGGCTAATTTCGTTATTTTGAACAAAAAAGAAAAGAAATCAGACAATTTTATGCCTAATTTCTTTTCCTGCTCTTACTTTATTCGCTTATTTTCTTTAAGATTACCATGTTCATCAACATCATCTCTGGTTATCTTTGGAATCCGTATGACAGTTAAAGTTCCCACATCTTTTTTACTGTATATAGAAACCGCATGATCAACTCCAAAGTACAGCTTTATTCTCATTTCTACACTGTGGAGCCCGATACCGGTACTACGGCGATTTCTCTCTTGTTCTGCCTTCTCTGTCCTTCCAAAGCGGATTTGATTCCTTATTTCCTTTAATTTCTCTTTGTCCATTCCACGCCCGTTATCCATCACTTTTATGGTAACCCAACCATCTTTCTCTTTAATGGTTAACCGGATTAACATCGGGTGTTTTAATCCCGTCATACCGTAGAGGAAAGAATTTTCTACCACAGGTTGTAGTAATATTTTTAAAGAATACAATTCATGTATCTGCTGCATATCTGTACGGAGGTCAATTTCAAAATCATCCTTATAACGGTTTTTTTGAATCTTTACAAAGGCCATAAGATGCTCTATTTCATGCTCCATTAAGACAATAACCTGTCCCCCGCTTATTGACAGACGATACATTCTTCCAAGGGATGCAGCCATACGACCGATGTCTGGTCTGCCAGCATCATTGGATATCCACACAATATTTTCAAGTGTATTATATAGAAAATGAGGGTTAATCTGGCTCATTAACACTTCAAGTTCCAGTTCTTTTTTCTTACGTTCTGCTTTTAGATCTTCTATAATATAGGTATTAATCCGCTCTAGCATAGAATTGTAATAGCGTATCATATCACCCATTTCATTTTTCTGCTTCACATCAATATAAGCGTTTAGATTACCGCCATACACTTCTTTCATCGAAGTATTAAGCTCACCGATGGGATCCATAAAGCTCTTATATAAATGTAATATCATGATAGCGCAAAGTCCGACGCAAGCCAGCATAACGACGAAAATCCTGTAGAATAACACATCCACCTCTCTGGTAACCGCTTTTACAGGAATTATCATAACTGTCATCCAGTCATTTACTTCAGATACTTTTACATTTATTAATTTACTTCCAGAAGCGTCCCGAATCTCCTGTGAGTCTTTGGTACGATGTAATATCATATCTTTAATTTCTTTTGGAATTACTCCAGCTTTTACAACTTCTTCATTACTAGAGGAAATCAAACTTCCATCTCCTGTAATAATATAGATATCTCCAGGAATAGATTCCGCAAGTTTATCATACTGTTCGTATAAGTCTTTTTCTTTTAAGGCGAATAACTGCACATATTTATATTTACCTTGTTTCCATGAATATATCCTGCGGACGCCCATAACAGCCTTCTTCTCACGAATCCCCTCCGGATAGTCACTCAAAAGAAAATTATCTTGTACCGGAAACCAGCGAAACTTCATTAAAAGGTCAGGGTCTTCAATCTTCATCTCCTGTAATTTCTCTATAACTTCATTCGTATCTTTATTCGGATCCAGAAAATTAAATAGCTCCCCTTTATAGGTGTATATTGCACTGATTCTTACCCTCGTATCTAAGATATCATAGGCTGAAAATATGTTACTGTAAATACTCACAATATCCAGTTTCTTATATATTTGCTCTTGCGGTGAATATTTCTTTTCAATATATTTATCCAGCTGGTTATTTGCCGCAAAATTATCAGAAACACTATAAATATCCGAAAGTTTAGCATCTATTTTATTCGCAATTTCAGTAACTCTGCTTTGAGTAGTACGCATATATTCCTGTTTCATAACCTTTTGTGTATTCCAGAATAATATAGTAATAACTATCATAACCGGAATCAAGACCTGCAAGATACCAAATAGCATCTTGCCTTTTAGACCCCAATTCCGTTTCATTTTCAATTTTTTTATTTTAATTACTTTCATGATGTTTTGCAGTGCTTCCACCTCCTTTTAGGAGGATACCTCCTGCTTGGAGGATATTACGATATTCTTTTGGGCTCATACCATATTTTTTCTTAAATAACTTAATATAGTTTGATACATCAGCCCATCCCATTTCCTCAGAAATCTCATATATTTTAAGTGCCGGATCAGCCAAAAGCTTCTGACTTTTTTCCAATCTTTTTGATATAATATAATCACTAAAATTACATCCGAATTCATTTTTAAATATTTTAGAAATATACGCCGTATTCTTATACAGCTTTGTGCCAACGTACTCCAGTGAAATCTGATTGGAATCATATTCTGCATCCACAATTTCCTTTATCTGACTAGCAAGGCTACTTCTGCTTTTCCACTCACCCTTCATACGAGCACTTTCTTTAGAAACTTCCTGTAGAATTTTTAATAGAAACTCTTTTTTCCCCTCCAAACTATTGAACGAATATATGCACGTGTATGTGTAATCCATCTTCTTCATAACCTTCTCAAGCTGAACACCATAACGCAACAATTCACGGGATAGATTAAACATTAACTCAAGACTTAGACGGTTAATACAATCATAGTCAAGTATTACCTTTCCTCTAAATTCAGAGAAAATCTGTTCCAGTGTATCTTCTAATTCATTTTCCTGCTGTTCCAAAACTTCCCTAAGAATCTTCTCCACATCAAAGGAAATGGCATAATAATCAAAATCTGCTTCCTGCATTTCTTTATAGAACATAATCAGGCTTTTGGCTTCACTATAGATTTTCTGGCTAACACAACATTTTGCCTGTTCGTAACACTGAGGAAGCATCTGAAAATCCATATAAAAATTACTAATACCTACATATGCACTGATATTACCTTCTTCTAAGATCCATTCTAGCATCTTCCCTGCATAACCGCGCAGGACATCTTCCTCTGGCTCCTCCTCAGCACTTAAAATTCCGGTTATCTTTTCTTCATAATTCAAAATAAATTTTCCGGTAATATTTTCTTTGGAAGCATTTTTATTTAAAAGTTCCTCTATTTTAATTTGTTCCTGATAGAAGGCATTTTTATCTTTCGAATTCGGGACATCAAAACTAATCAGAATAACTCCAACCCAGTTTCTATCCTGCTTTAAGAATTCTTCTTCCATCTCTTCTTCGTTATAGCCATAGCCCTTTATTAAAGCATTAAACTTCTTTCTAAGCTTCAGGCTCTTACTTTCCTCATAAGCTTGTTTTAGCTCCAGTTCCTCTATTTTCTTTCTATTTTCTTCATCAAGTCTATCTTTCATTTTACGAAACATAACTTCGAATTCATCAAGGTCAGTAGGTTTTAATAAGTACTCCGAAACCTGGTTTTTAATGGACATCTGCATATATTCAAAATCATTATAGCCACTTAGGATAATGATTTTAATCTCGGGGTAATGCTGGTTTAAATGCTGCATCAACTCAATTCCATCCATTTCTGGCATTCGAATGTCTGAAATTATCACATGAGGCTTGTCCTTTTTTATTTGTTCAAGTGCCTCCAAACCATTTCCGCAGACACCGCTAATCATAAATCCCCATTCCCCCCAAGGAATACTGTTTGCGATTCCATATGCAATTGATTTTTCATCTTCCACCACCAGTAACTTATACATATCTTACCTCCATCTTGAATTCATTATATAACAAGCCATATTATTATCGCAAGCTTTTAAAACTTTACATAATATGAAATAGGTCCATAGAAGCAAAAGAGCGTCACCAGAAAGCTATTTAAGCTGTTTGGTGACGCTCCTATTCCTATAATTTATAAATTACTCATTTACATAATTAACAAGATAATCATATGCATTGTTAATTGCCGATAAGATTGCTTTTGTAGTTATCGTAGCACCAGAGATACCATCTACCTTAGTACCATCCACTACTTCTGGTTCTTTTTCTTCTTCTTTTTCAGGTTGTTCTGGTTCTGGTTCCGCTTCACCTGCAGACTGACGAAGTGCTTCTTCTACTTGGTTTACAAATTCCGAAATATCAATACTTACGGTTGCAATAACATCTGTCTTTCCGTTCTCATCTAAGGTAAGTCCAGCTGTTCCTTGATGCTCAATAACGTATTTTGCAAGTAACTGAGCCTGCTCATACCATGTTGCACCTTTTTCTGTCATCACATACTCACCGTTTTGTGACAGGATACTCTTTAATTTTCCATTCGCATCTTCACAATCCCAAACTACATCTGTAACTTTACCGCCAGCTACTGTTAAGGTTAATTTACTTACGTAACCGTTGTTTGCTTCAGGTGCTACGATTTCGAAAATGCCATCATTTAATTTAAATTCTTCTTTCACACCAGCAGCCTGACGAAGAGCTTCTTCTACCTGATCTACAAATTCATTGATAGAAATACTTACTGTAGCAACTACATCCGTCTTTCCACTTTCATCAAGAGTAAGACCAGCTGTTCCCTGATTTGCTATAACATACTGTGCAAGGGCCTGAGCTTGCTCATTCCATGTAGCACCTTTTTCTGTCATCACATACTCACCGTTTTGTGACTGGATACTCTTTAAGTTTCCATTTGCATCTTCACAGTCCCAAACAACATCCGTAATCTTACCACCAGCTACTGTTAAGCTTAATTTGCTTGTGTATCCGTTGTATGCTTCAGCTGCTACAATATCATAAGTACCATCATTTAATGCAACAGGCTGTGCAGATGCCTGACGAAGACAATCTTCTACCTGATCTACAAATTCCGTAATGTCAATACTTACACTTGCTACAACATCTGTCTTTCCACTCTCATCAAGAGTAAGACCAGTTGTACCTTGTTTCTCAATAACATACTGAGCTAGAGCCTGAGCTTGCTCATACCATGTAGCGCCTTTTTCTGTCATAACATATTCGCCATTTTGAGATAGAACACTCTTTAATTTTCCATCAGCGTCAGCGCAATCCCAAATTACGTCTGTAATCTTGCCACCGGAAACAGTCAATTTCACACTACTTGTATAGCCGTTATGAGCCTCTGTAGCTACTTTTTCATATGTTCCATCGTTTAATACCTGTGCACTTGAAGCGAGTGTTAAACACTCTTCCACCTGTGCTACAAAATCGCTGATAGAAATACTTACACTTGCTACAACGTCAGTTTTTCCACTCTCATCTATTGTTAGACCTGTTAATCCTTGATGTTCAATAACATACTGAGCTAAACTTTCAGCTTGCTCTGCCCAGTTCGGTCCTTTTTCTGTCATCACATATTCGCCATTTATTGCTTGAACGCTCTTTAAATTTCCATTCGCATCAACACAATCCCAAACTACTTCAGTGATTAATCCACCAGCTACTGTCATTGATACTTGGCTGGTATAACCATTGCTTGCTTCGTTTGCTTTTACTTCATATTTTCCATCTTTTAATGTAGAAGAAGTTGTAGCCATAGTTGTAACTTCTTTCACTTTAGAAGAAGCAGATGTTAAACTAACACCTGGAATGTATATTGGTAGCTTAGCACCCTTAAATTGGTCTAAGAATTCAGGCTGTGTCATTTTTGCACCAAACCCATCAGTCTCAGTATGGGATACCACTTCAATACCTGTAATTGTATCCTTTTCAGCGTTAAAGCTAATTGCTAACTCCATTGGAGTCTCACCGAAACCTTTGGATTCTACATTCACTGTATAACCGGTAACAGTTCCTGCTTTATCCTTTAATACTTGAACTTGTTTAATACCCATATCGGTTCCTTGTTGAACAATAGCTATTGCTCCTTCCGCTTCCTTGTTCAGATTATTTCTCACAACGACAGCAGTAATTAGCGCTGCAGCAGTAATTCCTGCTAATGCCGTAACGGCAATCCATCTCTTATTATTTCTCATAGATACATCCTCCACCAAAATTATGTTCTAATGATCGTATAAAGCAACGTTTGCGTAAGGGTTCCCCCCTCCTGCATTTTCCGAGCCATGAATGATAACTCTCCAAAATTATGAGAAAATATCACCTTGTTAATATAATAACATATAAATGTCAATGCGTAAATACTATATTTCTTAGATTTATATATATATTTCTTAGTTTTATACCTTGATTTGACTATAAAGCCACTAGTTATTTCTATATATAGATTGGTTTTTCCATTTTTTAAGCCCTTTTTTATAAAAAACGTAAAAAAATCAATATTATACTATAGAAAATTATCGTCAACCTTGACATTCTTAGAACAATCCCTTACAATAAATTTACTATTTTTAAGGAGTTTCTTTATGAGAAAATACCATACAATTAAGGTAATAAAACAAAAAAAAAATAAATCAGATCAAAATAATAAATCAAGTCAAAACAAGATAGCTTTCCTTGGAAGACGTACAGTCAGATGCTTAACGTTTATCACACTAAGTACCGTAATGTTAACTTTCATTGCTTGTTCCAAAAAATCACCCTCTATAGATTCATCAGAACCTACTCCTACCGTTAAGTTAAACGAGGATACTACTCCAATCTCGAAGAGTTCCTTCAAGTTAAATACCGTCGTGTCCATAACGTTATATGACAGTCAGGATGAGAGTATTATTGATGAAGCATTTCAGTTATGCGATTATTATGAGAATCTGTTAAGTCGAACAAAGAAAGAAAGTGAAATCTATCAGTTAAATGAAAAAGCTCATAATAGTTATACTGTTTCCGATGACACCAAAGAGCTCTTAACAAAAGGAATCCATTATAGTCAACTTTCTAATGGAGCTTTTGATTTAACGCTGGAACCACTCACAAGTCTCTGGAATTTTGGTTCAAGCGAGGAACGTCTTCCAAGTCAGGATGAAATTAAGGAAGCGTTAACTCATATTGGCTATCAGTACTTAACATTAGATGGCAATACAATAACTTTTGAGAAAGATGGTATGGGGATTGATTTAGGTGCCATCGCTAAAGGTTACATTGCTGATAAAATGAAAGAATTTTTAATTTCTAAAGGTGTCAATAGCGCTATTATTAATCTAGGTGGTAACATTTTGTGTGTTGGTGAAAAGCCAGATGGTTCTGCTTTTAAGGTTGGAATTCAAAAGCCATTTAAAGATAGAAACGAAACAATTGCAGTGGTAGAAATTCGTGACCTATCTGTTGTGTCATCCGGTATCTATGAACGTTTCTTTACCGTAGACGGTAAGAATTATCATCACATATTAAATCCAGCAACTGGATATCCTTACGAAAATGATCTTACCTCGGTAACAATCATCTCTAAAGAATCTGTGGATGGTGATGCGTTAAGTACCACTTGTTTTGCGCTAGGTTTAGAGAAAGGTATGAAATTGATTGAATCAATGCCTGATACCTATGCTGTATTCATAACATCTGATTATGAGCTACATTACACCAAAGGTTTTAAAGAAAATATTAAGATTGTAGAATAATAGGAATAACATTTTTACTTTCTTTGATACATTATGAAAAGGGACTTAAACGGTATCCAATTTTTGAACCGACCCCCAAAAGTTAGACCAAAAATCTAACGATTGGGAGGTCGGTTT
>NZ_DAMADT010000018.1:0-5368 GCF_031997925.1 Lachnoclostridium sp.
TTTGCTTAAAGATTCAAGGAGACTTTCAATATCATCAATGCAAGCACCACAAAGGGTACAAGCTTGAGTAGCTTCTCCAATTGCTTCTATTGTTGTTGCTCCATTTGCATAAGCATCTTTGATGTCTTTTACAGACACGTCGAAACATGTACAGATAATATCGTCATCGTTCATAATCTTACCTCAATTTCTTTCATTTTAATAGCTAGAAAACATCATGGTTATTCAAAACTTATCCAATAGACTAGACTACGTTGCTTATTATATACAAAAAGGAATCGTTTCATTCATGAAGTCTTCTAGAAAAAGAATAACACAGAACGTTTATTCGTGGCAAGGAAAAGTACGTGAAGTGTAAATCTTGGTATTGTGCAATTGTTTGAGAAATCTTGATTTTTTTCTCACTCTTGTTTTTCATTCTTTTATTTACAAGTCAGCCAAGCTTTCGTATACTATTGATAGAACCAGTAGCAAGAATTGTGCAATAAATATTAGAATAAGAGTAAAGTATTTATGCTACGAATTCGTAATAATTTAGCCAGAATGCTGAATTAGTATTACTCGGGGATTTGTTTGGGATAAGGTATTGACAAAAAACTTAGAATAAGATAAGATGATAACAGAATAAGAACACATGTTTGGTATATGAAAAAGGAGAAGTAAAATGGCGAATGAGGATAAAATAAAAGCATTAGAATCTGCTCTTGCGCAGATAGAGAAGCAATATGGTAAGGGCTCTGTAATGAAACTAGGGGATAACGGGACTCATATGAACATAGAGACAGTGCCTACAGGATCTATAAGCCTTGATATTGCATTAGGTCTTGGTGGTATTCCAAAGGGTAGAGTTGTAGAAGTATATGGTCCGGAAAGTAGTGGTAAGACAACAGTAGCGCTACATATGGTTGCTGAAGTTCAAAAAAGAGGCGGTATCGCAGGCTTTATTGATGCAGAGCATGCTCTCGATCCTGTTTATGCAAAGAACATTGGAGTAGATATTGATAACCTATATATTTCACAGCCAGACAATGGAGAGCAAGCGCTTGAGATTACAGAGACGATGGTTCGTTCTGGTGCAGTCGATATCGTTATCGTAGACTCCGTTGCTGCATTAGTACCGAAAGCAGAGATTGATGGTGATATGGGTGATTCTCATGTTGGTCTTCAAGCTAGATTAATGTCACAAGCACTTCGTAAGTTGACAGCAGTAATTAGTAAGTCAAACTGTATTGTAATTTTTATTAATCAGCTTCGTGAAAAGGTTGGTGTAATGTTTGGGAATCCAGAGACAACAACTGGTGGTCGTGCTTTAAAATTCTATTCTTCCATTCGTTTGGATGTTCGAAGAATTGAGGCTTTAAAGCTTGGTGGAGATATTGTTGGTAACAGAACTAGAATTAAGGTTGTGAAGAATAAGATTGCACCACCATTTAAGGAAGCTGAATTCGATATAATGTTTGGTCAGGGAATTTCAAGAGAAGGAGATATCCTAGATTTAGCAGCCAATGAAGGTATTATTGTAAAAAGTGGAGCATGGTATGCTTATAATGAGTCGAAGATTGGCCAAGGCCGTGAGAATGCAAAAGTATTCTTAAAAGAAAATCCAAATATCCTTGAAGAGGTGGAAGCTCAAGTGAGAGAGCGGTTTAATCTTACTAACGATGTAAAGAAAAAGGTAGAAGAGTCAAAGAAAAAGGTAGAAGAGTCAAAGAAAAAGGTAGAAGAGTAATCGATGGAATTCATAGTGACCGAGATTAAGCCAATAGATAAGGTAAAAGTACAAATCTTTCTTAATGACGAGGCTGCATTTTGGCTTTATCGTAAGGATTACAAAGAACTTCCTTTGGAAGTTGGTCAAAAAATATCGGATACCTTACTACTTAAGATAGAGTCCGAACTAGTTTTACGATATGCTAAAAAGCAAGCGCTAACTTTACTAGAAAGAATGGATCGAACTGAGCTTGAAATAACCACAAAGCTACGAGATAAAGAATTTCCGGAGCATGTGGTAACCCAAGCAATCGCCTATGTGAAGAGCTTTCATTACCTTGATGACTATCGTTACACTTTAAATTATATTAAAGGTAGATATCAAACCAAAAGTAAGCGGCAGCTTAGCTATGCTTTATATCAAAAAGGAATTAACCAATCTGATATTGACAGAGCGTATGAGGAACTCATGGAGTCATTTTCTGGATCGAAGGAGGATAAAGACTTAGAAGAAGAGGCTATTCTAAGGATTATTCGAAGAAAAGGAAAACCGATAGATGAATTTTCGAAAGAAGAAAAGCAAAAGTTGATTGCTTCTCTCTATCGGAAAGGGTTTCATAACCATGCCATACAAAAAGTGTTACGAACAGAAGAGGATTTCTAAGTTGGTTTGCTTGTTTACGTCTAGGAAAGCGATTACTGGGAATTGACTTAGAAAGATGATTAGATTATAGACTGACTGTAAGTACAGAGATAGTTAGGAGTGTTAATAAATTTGACTCCTAATTATCTCTGTTTTTTATTGGCTCTTTTATTGGTGGATTTGACTATGAAAAAAATATTATTTTAAAGGAATTATCATGTGAGTGTCAAATGTAACAAAAAAACAAAATGATAGGCGTAAAAATTATACAATATATTGACATAATAACCAAAAAAAGTGAATACAGGTTGAAAGATTGACGGGTAAGGGCTATAATAGTAATTGGTAAAAAATTGGTTTAACTATCAAAAAAATGGAGGCCTGAATATGACTAGTACATCACAACTGTCAGCAAAGGATAGGATTATCACTTTGCTTGACGAGAACAGTTTTGTTGAGGTTGGTGCTTTGGTTACTAGAAGAAGTACTGATTTCAACCTGCAACAAAAAGAAGTACCTTCTGATGGTGTTATCACAGGTTATGGAATTATTGACGGTAATCCTGTTTATGTTTATAGCCAGGATGTAGCTGTGTTGAATGGTTCCATAGGTGAAATGCACGCAAAGAAAATATCAAATTTATATGATCTTGCAATGAAGGTTGGAGCACCTGTTATCGGATTGATAGATTGTGCCGGTTTGAGATTACAGGAAGCAACGGACGCATTAGCTGGATTTGGAGATATTTATCTTAAACAATCTTTAGCATCCGGGGTTATCCCACAGATTACTGCTATTTTTGGTACTTGCGGAGGAGGCAGTGCCATATCCGCATCTCTATGCGACTTTGTCTTCATGGAAGAAAAGAACGCAAAATTATTCGTAAATGCTCCCAATGCAATTCTAGGAAACAATTCTACTAAATGCGATACCGCAACAGCTTCTTTTATGGCTGAAGCAGGTGTTGTAGATTTTGTCGAAGTAGATGAAGTATCTGTACTAAACAGCATTCGTAACTTAGTTGTAATGTTACCATCAAACAATGAAGACGATGCTTCTTATGAGGAATGTACAGATGACTTAAATCGTTCTTTATCCTCCTTTACCTCTAAACTTAATGATACAACACTTGCACTTAAGGATTTATCTGATCAAGGTATTTTCATCGAAGTGAAGAAGGTATATGCAAAGGATATGGTGACTGGTTTTATCAAATTAAATGGTCTAACTGTTGGAGCTGTAGCAAATCGTACTGCGTTACTCGATGAAGATGGTAAAGTAATAGAAAAATATGATGGTTCTTTATCTACAGCAGGTTGTTATAAAGCTGAGAAGTTTGTAAAGTTCTGTAATGCTTTTCAAATTCCGGTACTTACGCTAACGAATGTAGCTGGGTACAGTGCAACGATGAAGGATGCAAGTTCCATAGCAATAGCAACAGCTAAATTAACCTATGCTTTTGCGAATGCAACAGTACCAAAAGTGAATGTCATCTTAGAGAAGGCATATGGTAGTGCGTACATAACAATGAATTCGAAACATATTGGTGCGGATATGGTATTCGCTTTGGAAGGTTCTATGATTGGCACAATGGATGCCGAACTTGCAGCGCAAATCATGTATGCTGATAACAAAGAAGAGCAGGCAAACATTGCCAAGGAGTATAAAGAATTACAGCAAAGTGCAGAATCAGCAGCAAAACGTGGTTATGTGGACGCTATTATAACACCAGAGAGTGTAAGACAACATGTAATCTATGCATTTGAAATGTTATTCACAAAGAGAGAGAGCCGCCCTAGCAAAAAGCATGGAACGGTTTAGAGTGAGGTGAAACTATGGAAACAGCTTTATTAAATACAGTAATGGGTATGTCCATTGTATTCCTTGTACTTTGGTTAATTAGTGGAATTATTGGGCTTTTCAAGCACATCAATAAGTTGGAAATGGCCTTAAAACAAAAAAAGAAACCTATTGAAATAAAGAGCGAAACTGTATCAAGGCAGCCTGCAACTGTAGAAGAAATTGATGTAACCGATGATCTTGAATTAGTTGCGGTTATTACAGCCGCTATCCATGCTTATGAAGCATCCAATGGAAATCCAGTCCCAGCCAATGGACTATATGTAAGGTCGATAAGAAAAGTGAATAAATCTAAATGGCAAAATGCCTAACGTTAAGGAGGATTACATAATGAAGAACTATACAATCACTGTAAATGGAAACGTTTATGAAGTAAGTGTAGAAGAGAATACTGCTGGTGTAGTGGCAGCACAGGCAGAATCAACTCGCGTTGCACCAAATCAAATTGCACCAGTAGTATCGAAAGCAGCACCAGCAGTTACACCAGCAGCCACACCTACGCCTGCAAAGCCAGCCATACCTTCTGGAACATCTGGTATCAAAGTAAATTCGCCTATGCCAGGTAAGATTTTAGATATAAAAGCAAATGTTGGCGATGTAGTAAAAAGAGGTCAGGCAATCTTAATTCTGGAAGCAATGAAGATGGAAAATGAAATCGTTGCTCCAAATGATGGGACGATTGTAAGTATAAATACTTCTGTGGGAGCTAATGTGGAAGTTGGAGATGTTTTAGCAACCTTAAATTAGTTTAAACAAACAGGAGGATAACGGAATGGATTACGTATTAGATACGCTTCGGAATCTAGCAGATCAAACCGCTTTTAGGAATCTTTATTGGGGAAATTACTTGATGATTTTGGTTGCCTGCGTGTTTCTATATTTAGCAATAAAAAAAGGATACGAGCCACTTTTGTTAATACCGATTGCATTTGGTATGCTATTAGTTAACATGTTTCCAGGTATCATGGCGGCACCTTATGAGGATCCCGTCACTGGAATCGAAACGGCAGGTGGTTTATTACACTATTTCTTTCTATTAGATGTATGGAGTATATTGCCTTCACTTATTTTCCTTGGTGTTGGTGCGATGACAGACTTTGGTCCGCTGATTGCGAATCCAAAGAGTTTTTTACTTGGAGCAGCGGCACAGTTAGG
>NZ_DAMADT010000018.1:5378-6271 GCF_031997925.1 Lachnoclostridium sp.
AGGTATCTTTGGTGCATATATCTTAGCGATCGCAATGGGATTTGTCGATAAGGCAGCAGCAGCGATTTCAATTATAGGCGGTGCGGATGGACCTACCTCAATCTTTCTTGCTGGTAAACTTGGGCAAGCACAGTATATGGGAGCCATAGCAGTTGCGGCATATTCCTATATGTCTTTGGTACCAATCATTCAGCCACCAATTATGAGATTATTAACAACGGAAAAAGAACGCGCGATAAAGATGGAGCAATTACGACCAGTTTCAAAGCTTGAGAAAATATTGTTCCCAATTGTTATTACTATTGTTGTATCATTATTACTTCCTGATGTAGCACCACTTGTTGGAATGTTAATGCTTGGTAATTTATTTAGAGAATGTGGTGTTGTTAAGCCATTACAAGAAACTGCATCGAATGCTTTAATGTATATTGTTGTTATTTTACTTGGAACCTCGGTTGGTGCTACCACAAGTGCTGAGGCGTTCTTACAGGTAGATACTTTAAAAATCGTAGCTCTTGGTTTAGTTGCATTTGCACTGGGCACAGCAGGAGGGGTACTCTTAGGTAAGCTTATGTGTAAGCTTACTCATGGAAAGGTTAATCCGTTGATTGGTTCTGCTGGTGTATCTGCGGTACCTATGGCAGCTCGTGTCTCTCAAAAGGTTGGTGCGGAAACAGATCCAACGAATTTCTTATTGATGCATGCGATGGGACCAAATGTTGCTGGTGTAATCGGAACTGCAGTAGCAGCTGGTATCTTTATGGCTATCTTTAAATAGTATGAATAAGACTGATTAGTTTATATCATTAAATTAGGTTGATAATGTAATACAAGCACAGAAAGCTAAAATATAGGAGGTAGAGTAATGGCAGAGCAAGTGAAAAAACCGGTAA
>NZ_DAMADT010000018.1:6281-31867 GCF_031997925.1 Lachnoclostridium sp.
GATTACCGAAACAATATTACGTGATGCGCATCAGTCATTAATCGCAACCAGAATGACAACTGAGCAGATGCTCCCTATCATAGATTTGATGGATAAAGTAGGGTATCATGCGGTGGAATGCTGGGGCGGTGCTACATTTGATGCATCTTTACGTTTCTTAAAGGAAGACCCATGGGAAAGACTTAGAAAATTAAGAGCAGGCTTTAAGAATACAAAGTTACAGATGTTATTCCGAGGCCAAAACATTCTTGGGTATCGCCATTATGCGGATGATGTTGTAGAGTATTTTGTACAAAAATCCGTAGCAAATGGTATTGATATCATTCGTATCTTCGATGCGTTAAATGACCTTAGAAATCTCCAGTGTGCTGTAAAAGCTGCAAATAAAGAAAAGTGTCATTCTCAAATTGCAATTTCTTATACTCTTGGTGATGCCTATACAACAGAATACTATGTAAATATGGCAAAACAAATAGAGGAAATGGGTGCAGACTCTATCTGTATCAAGGATATGGCAGGACTTTTAGTGCCATATGAAGCTACCAATCTTGTAACTGCAATAAAGGGAGCAGTTAAGATTCCAATCGATTTACATACTCACTATACTTCCGGTGTTGCAGGAATGACCTACTTAAAAGCAGTAGAGGCAGGTTGTGATATTATTGATACTGCCATGTCACCATTTGCTATGGGTACGAGTCAGCCAGCGACGGAGGTAATGGTAGAAACCTTTAAAGGAACTCCATATGATACAGGATTTGATCAAGATTTATTAGCTGAAATCGCAGATTATTTCCGTCCTATGCAGGAGGAAGCGTTAAAGAGTGGCTTATTAAATCCTAAGGTTATGGGGGTTGATATTAAGACATTATTATATCAGGTTCCGGGTGGTATGCTTAGTAATTTAGTATCTCAATTAAAGGAACAAAAAGCAGAAGATAAATATTATGAAGTATTACAAGAAATTCCTCGCGTTCGTAGAGATTTTGGTGAACCACCTCTAGTAACTCCAAGTTCCCAGATTGTAGGTACTCAGGCAGTTCTTAATGTACTTGCTGGTGAGAGATATAAAATGATTACAAAAGAAAGTAAGGCAATTTTAAGTGGTGAGTACGGTCAGACTGTAAAGCCATTTGATCCTGAGGTTCAGAAAAAAGCGATTGGGGATAAAAAACCTATTACTTGCCGTCCTGCAGATCTGCTTGAGCCAGAATTAGATAAGATTGAGCAGGAAATGATTGAATGGAAGCAGCAAGATGAGGATGTTCTATCTTATGCTTTGTTCCCACAGGTGGCTACGGAATTCTTCAAGTATCGTCAAGCTCAGCAGACAAAGGTAGATGTAACTGTAGCGGATACGGAGAATAAGGCTTATCCTGTATAAGCAAAGATTGTGGAGCATAGTATGCATCATGACAAGGGAAAGTACGCGTAGCGTACTTTCTCTATACTGATACCATTTCGAATGCTTTGCTTGGCGGTCAATATGAGTATCCACAAGGGGTATATTCCGGTGGTTAGGAAAGAAGCATCCACAGCATTAAAATAATAAAACAATAATATAGCATATAAAAAATACATCTCAAACTATGTGTAACTAATTTCAGAGCAATACTTAAGTTTAGTCTGCTCTAAAATAATACATTTATCAGAAAAATAGCAAAACCTGATAAGGTATAAATACACAAAGAGATGTATTTTTTATATTTTTGAAGTACTTACGAATTTTTAAATACTTGTCTTTTTTAGATGTACTTTCATTCATTATTTTTTTGTATTCTTGAATATGATGTTCCAACCTCGGCTTCTCTTGTAATATTCTTGATACGTCATAACTAACATGAAATCACCTCATGGTATTATATGCAAGTAGGGAATATTTCACTTATAGGGTTGCTTTTTTCTCTTTCAGATATTGTATGAATAAATTTCCGGATTTTGAGATATAACCACTTCGCTTATACAATAAGCAGATATCAGAATCTAAGCGGGATTCTTTCAATTCTAAACAAGTTAATAATTTTTCTCTTGATAATTGTTCTTCCCTTGTCATACTACGAGCAATAATCAGTCCAGCTGACTCTGGAATAATACCAATACCATATCCTTCATTTGCAAGACTTACTGTTGTTCTCGCATCGTCATTCATACAAAAGATATTTGGTGTTATACTATAAGAATGGCATAAATCATATATTACTTTCTCCCAGCGGCGATACAAAATAAGAGGTTGTTGTAAAAGAGATTTTATGTCCATTTGTTGAAAGTAGTTTTTATGACCAAAAGCCATCATGGACTCTTTTTTTAATATAAGAGAAGATAGGTCTTCTGCTTCATAGGGTGTTCTAACGATTGCAAGTTCAATTAGGTTATTACGTAATTTTTGAATCTGTTCATAAGTATTTCCCTCAAAGAGATCATAACGAATCTCTTTGTATTGTTTATGAAAATCTGGCATGAGATTGTATAAAAAGCTGTCAACGACAGAGGAAACTACTCCAATATGAAGGGTTCCGAGAACACCACTTGAATAATCAAGAAGTTCTTTTTTTGATAAATCCGTTAATTCTAATATAGTTTGAGCTCTTGCATAAAGAATCTTACCTTCCTGAGTAAGTTCGATCTTTCTGGAACCCCTTTCAAATAAGGTAACGGATAGTTCGTTTTCCAAACATTTCAGCTGAGTGCTTAATGGTGGCTGAGTGAGATTTAATTTTGTTGCCGCCTTTGAGATATTTCCTTCTTCGACAACACTTACGAAGTATTGAAGTTGTTTTAAATCCATAAGAGACTCCTTCCTTCCTTTCTTTACTTGGATCATGTCTTGGGAGTTTGAGCAAATACATTATCTTAAAGTCTGCGATAAATATTTCAGTTTGAAAAAATAAAGAATACAGTAGCTGAAAGTTAGCAGAAGTACATAGCTTTAATTTAAATCTCATATATCTTTACTATACAAAAATAATATAGAAACTATAGGATATCAATAATATACGAATATCTTTATCTATGGTATGATATTAAAAGATATTTTACAAGCTTTTTTAAGGGAGGAAAATCGTGAAGCGATTGTACATTTACTTAAGGGATTACAAGAAAGAATGTGTTTTAGCGCCTCTTTTTAAGATGCTAGAAGCTTCTTTTGAGTTGATTGTGCCATTAGTGATGGCAGCAATGATTGATAATGGAATCGGACATAATGACAAATCATACATAGTTAATATGTGCCTTATTCTTGTTGCGTTAGGAATCATTGGGCTAGTATGTTCTGTAACTGCACAGTATTATTCAGCAAAGGCAGCGGTAGGATTTGCAACAAAGTTAAGACATGCTTTATTTGCACATTTGATGAATTTGTCATTTACTGAAATTGATACCCTTGGTACCTCAACCATGATTACAAGAATGACGAGTGATGTAAATCAGACACAAACAGGGGTAAATATGGTGTTACGCCTATTTTTACGTTCTCCATTTGTTGTATTTGGAGCAATGATTATGGCATTCACGATTGACACAAAATCAGCATGTATTTTTTTAATTGCCATTATCCTATTGTCTATCGTGGTCTTTGGTATTATGGCTATCAGTATTCCAATGTTAAAGCGGGTACAAAAAAACTTGGATTCTGTATTACAGATTACAAGGGAAAACCTTTTAGGGACTAGAGTGATTCGAGCGTTTTGCAGAGAAGATAAAGAACGGAAAGAATTTCACCAAAGAAATGGAGAATTGACAGAAAAGCAAAAAAGTGCAGGCCTTATCGCAGCTCTCATGAATCCAGTTACTTATGTTATTATTAATATTGCGACAGCGTACTTGATTTGGATAGGAGCGGTACAAGTAGATCATGGGGCACTAACAAGGGGTCAAGTTGTTGCGTTATACAATTATATGTCTCAGATTCTAGTTGAGCTGATAAAGTTAGCGAATTTAATTATCACTGTTAATAAATCAGCTGCTTGTGCGAAACGTGTTGCGGATGTATTTGATATCACAAATAGCATGGAAGATGCGAACAACGGAATCGTAAATTTAGAGAAGGATGGTAGCATCGAATTTCGAAATGTAAGCTTAGAATATCAGGGAGCAGGGGAAGAGTCCTTATCGGATATCGATTTTACGGTGAAAAAGGGGCAAACAATCGGAATCATTGGAGGTACAGGATCGGGAAAATCTTCGTTAGTGAATCTACTTCCAAGATTTTATGATGTGACGAAGGGAGAGATACTCTTTAGTGGTCAGAATATAAAAGATTATCCGGTAAAAGAACTTCGAGATAACATTGGAATTGTAATGCAAAAAGCTGTTTTGTTTCAAGGAACAATTGAGTCAAATTTATCATTTGGAAAAAATGACGCAAGTTTAGAAGAGATGGAGGAAGCGATAGCAATAGCTCAATCTACGGATGTAGTAAATGCGAAAGGCGGTATCAAAGCCTCCATTGAACAAGGCGGCAGGAATTTATCTGGAGGTCAAAAGCAACGTTTATCCATAGCGAGAGCCTTGGTGAAAAAACCAGAAATCCTTATTCTTGATGATAGTGCATCGGCACTGGATTATGCAACAGATGCTAAATTACGTTCGGCAATCAAAAATCTTTCTTATCAACCTACTGTATTTATCGTATCCCAAAGAACAGCTTCCATTCTGCATGCTGACTTAATATTGGTACTAGATGATGGAAGGCTTGTGGGGAAGGGAACGCATAGTGAATTACTAGATACCTGTGAAGTTTATCAGGAAATCTATTATTCTCAATTTCCAAAGGAGGTGAAGTCTTAATGAATGTGAAGAAAAACAGAAGTGCAACCGAATTTATGGAAAATAAGAAGACAACACAAAAACAAGCGATTGGAAAGGTTTTAAGATATGTAAAACGTTATTGGGTTTTTCTTTCTTTTTCATTAATACTAGCACTTATCACAGTTGGCTTAACATTATATGTTCCGATAGAAATAGGTAAAGCAATTGATGAAATTGTTTATGGCAGTGTGAATTTTCCTGTCATACGTGATATCTTACTCCGAATTGTAATTATTGTTGGAATCACCGCTGTAGCACAGTGGTTCATGAGTATTTTGAATAACAAAGTAACATATGAGGTTGTCAGGGATATTCGTAAGGAAGCTTTTGAGAAAATAGAAGTCTTACCACTAAAATATTTGGATTCTCATCCATCTGGAGAGATTGTGAGTCGAATGATTGCGGATGTAGAACAATTTGCAGACGGTTTACTCATGGGATTTACTCAAGTCTTTACAGGAATTATGACGATAATCGGAACGTTAGTATTTATGCTTCGTTTAAATATAGGCATTACGTTCGTCGTTGTTTTGCTTACGCCAATCTCACTATTTGTAGCGAACTTTATAGCTAAGAAAACGTATGCTATGTTTCAAGCGCAATCAAAGACACGTGGGGAACAAACTGCTTTGATTGATGAGATGTTAGGAAATGAGAAGGTTGTGAAGGCTTATCATCAAGAAGAAGAGGTTATTAAGCATTTTGATGAAATAAATGAACGATTAGCGAAGTATTCATTGCGAGCAATTTTTTATTCCTCCATAACAAATCCAGCTACTAGGTTTGTAAATGGATTGGTTTATGCGGGGGTAGGATTCACGGGAGCGTTTGCAGCAATGAACGGAATTATGACGGTAGGTGCATTATCAAGCTTTTTAAGTTACTCCAATCAATATACGAAACCCTTTAATGAAATCTCAGGGGTTATTACGGAACTTCAGAATGCAATCGCTTGTGCGGCGCGTATTTTTGAGTTATTAGAAGAACCCGTTGAAATTCCAGATAGTAAAGATGCGGTAGTTTTAAACGATGTAAAAGGTAATGTGGAATGTAATGAGGTTGATTTTTCCTATGATAAAACGAAAAAGTTAATTGAAAACTTAAACCTAAAAATTCATCCTGGGCAAAAGATTGCTATTGTTGGACCTACTGGGTGTGGTAAGACGACAATCATTAATTTATTAATGCGTTTTTACGAAGTAGATCACGGATCAATCTTAATTGAAGGAGAGGATATTAGAAATATAACGCGGAACAGTCTTCGTGGAAGCTATGGAATGGTGTTACAGGATACTTGGTTAAAGTCCGGAACAATACTTGAAAATTTAAAGATTGGAAAAGAAGATGCAACCAGGGAAGAAGTAATCAATGCTGCAAAAGAAGCTCATGCGCATTCCTTTATAAAGCGCTTACCGAATGGTTACGATACTGTCATAGGGGAAGATGGCGGTATGCTATCGGGTGGGCAAAAGCAGCTTCTTTGTATTACTAGAGTAATGCTTAGTTTGCCACCGATACTTATCTTAGATGAGGCTACCTCCTCGATTGATACGAGAACAGAGGTTAAGATACAAAGCGCTTTCCAAAAATTAATGCAAGGAAGAACAACATTTATTGTTGCGCATCGATTATCAACGATACAAAATGCAGATGTTATTCTTGTTATGAAAAATGGAAATATCATAGAGCAAGGAAATCACGAGGAGCTTTTAGCAAAGAAGGGCTTTTATAAAGAGTTGTATGAAAGTCAGTTTGCTGCTTCTTAACGAGCAATATAACCTTACAGAAAATATCCCCTGCTTTTTAGCGAAGCGGGGGACAGCTTCGTCTCAGTGGGTTTTCAAGCAACCACTGAGATAGGTACATGGTACTAATATTGCGAAGTATGCTGTATTCATAATGAGAGGTGTATTCTTGACCAACTCTAACATAGAGCCGATTAAGATAGACATATAATGGTACTTAAGATAAAATAAAGCTATTAATACATTACGATAAATGATTACAGAAAGGTGAGAATGTAATGAAAAGTACAATTATTAAGAAATGGCATAGACTCTTCCAAAGTAGTTTATACCAAAACAGAAAAAAATTATTACTATTCCCTTTGATTCTAATTTTATCTTGTATGATTGTTTCTAACCTTCCATTTCATAGTTTTCAATCAGAGAATGTGTTTGCAAAAACCACAGAAGAGATTACTCTATCGAATACCTCTGTAAATGTGATTGTTGGAGATAAAACAAAACTAACGATAAATGGGACAAAGGAAAAGGTTATATGGAGTGTAAAAGATAAAAAGATTGCAACGGTGAGCACCAGTGGTTATGTTAAGGGGATAAAGAAGGGGACAACAACGGTTAGTGCTAAAGTTTCCGGAAAAACATTTACCTGTAAAGTAACAGTGGAGCAACCAGTGTTAAGCTGTAATAGTTATCTTGGCGTGATCGATAATGAAACAACATTAACGGTTTCAGGAACGACGAAGAAAGTAGCTTGGACATCCTCTAATGAAAAAGTTGCTACTGTTACGAAGAGTGGTAAAGTGAAATTTCTTGCAAAAGGAAATGTTGTTATTACTGCTACGGCAGGAAACCAATCATATGATTGTTATTGTACGATTTATACTTCAGGCGATTTTCGCAAGTTAACTAAAACGGAAAAAGAGGTCATGAATAAAATTCAGCTAATCTTAGCAGAGAATATTACAAATCGTATGACTGCGGTAGAAAAAATTCGCTTTGTTCATGACTATTTGGTTTTACATACAGAATATAAAGAGCTTTCTTACAGATCATATCATCCAGAAGGTGTCTTGATTGATGGTATGGCGGTATGCCAAGGATATGCAGAAACGTTTGAGCTATTTATGAATTCTTTAGCCATAGAAAACCGTTTTGTTATAGGAACAGGCGGAGGTGTCTCTCATGCTTGGAATATGGTAAAGTTAGAGGATGGCTGGTATCATGTAGACAGTACTTGGGATGATCCAGTTCCAGATAAGGAAGGTAGGGTACTTTATACGTATTTCCTATTAAATGACGAAGAAATGAAGTCCTTACGGCATAAGTGGAAAGAAAAAGACTATCCGAGCTGTAATGCTAAGAAGTTCTTAACGATGAAGGATCTTTATACACAAGAGGTTAAAGAATTAGAGGATGAAAAATTAATCAAAGAATACCAAAAAAACGGAAATCTTCTAAAGACGTGGAAGGATTATAGCAAAGAATACGTAAAACGTTATCAACAAGGAGAAGATTGGGTTAGTCTTATGTACCCACAAAAAGATGCTGGTTCGGTATCGGAGATGGCTCTTGGAGTAGCGAAATTGCTTAATTATTACGGAACATTTCGTTATGAATATGAAGCTTTGCGTGAGGTGGGGGATTATTATATTCTAAAAATGAGAATTAGTTTTATTGATTAGATACTTTCTCATAGAATCATTTTCAAGTTGGTTTCTGCTATTTAAATAGCCTTAAATTAGTTTAGTTGTTAATATCTAATTCTATAGAATATACAGTTATGTTAAATAGTTAAATAACATGGAAAATAGGACTATATAAGAATTTAGAGTTCAAACTGTATGAAAATGAAACATAGGTAAACAATGTATGAATCCAGCGAAAGGGGAAAGAACATGGAAAACATGGTAGTGCCACATATTACAGTTAACATGATAGATCCTTTGTTGAATGTTAGTTTTATCACGAAATTTTTGGATCCGGAGTTTTTAGCAAAAAATAAAAGTAGACCTTTTTCTGAAGGTGTCTATGAGCTGTTGCCTTCTTTGCGTGGAAAGATAGAGGACACGATGACAAAAAATGAGATATATAACATTGTGGAACCAATCGTGTTAAGAGAATTAAGCTTACGTCAGGAAGAACTGAATCAAAGGATTGATACATTACAACAACAGTTTCAAAGCTTTGATAAAGAATTACTACATAATATGTTATCATTGTTTCATGCAACGTGGCCTAAGGAGCAGGAAGAAATTATCTGTTATGTTGGATATATACCAAGATGCCCTAGAAATTGCGTTACGAAAGAATTTTTTGTCACAAGCTCAATGGATATTGAAACGAATATAAAAGCATCGATTCATGAAATCAATCATTTTGTTTTTTATGAAAAATGGAAGCAGATGCATGGATTTCCAGAAGGAGTTGAGCCAATGCATCCGGAAATTTTATGGTTTTTGGAAGAATTGATTGTAGATCCGACTTTAAATGAACCTATGCTTCAAGAGATAGTACCGATTCCTCAAAAGGCTTATGAGCAATTCTATGTTCAAAAAATAGAGGGAACCACAGTAATGACACATGTAAATGAACTTTATAAACATAAGCTAAGCATTGAACAATTTTTAGAAGAAGCTCATGAATTTATAAAAAAGCATCATTTAACGTTGGTCAAAACGTGTGGGTAAGAGTTAGAGTTAGAGTGGAGAAGAACATTCCAAAGAGGTAATTTAGCTTTGGATGTTTTAACTTCACTCTTTTTATTTGGTAAGGAAAATTTGAAAAGTGTGTTTATTATTGCTACATCTTCTTTGATATTGAATAATATGGTTTCCCATTTTGGAGATACTAGTCTACAAAAGTAAAAAGGAGTGAAAAAATGCAGACGGATAAGCGATTAACGAAAGCATATAAGCATGCTAATGTAATGAATTTTGATAAAAACTCTAAGTTTATAATTTTTAGTGATATGCATCGAGGAGATGATTCTATCTCGGATGAATTTGCGAAAAATCAAAGTATTATGGTTGCTGCATTAAGGCATTATTATAAAGAAGGTTATACGTACATTGAGGCAGGAGATGGGGATGAATTATGGGAGCATCCAAGGTTTCAAACAATACGGGCAGCTCATACGGATATATTTACAGAGTTAAAGAAATTCTATCAGAAAAATAGAATGTTTATTTTATATGGAAATCATAACATCTTTTTAAGAAATCGATACTATGTTGCGAAGCGCTATTATTATTTTTATGATGAATATCTAGGGAACAGACAGAAGTTATTTCCAAACTTAAAACCAATGGAATCACTTCTGTTGCGAGAAAAACATTCGAAGCAAAAGATATTGATTGTTCATGGTCACCAAGGCGATTTAATGAATGACCAACTATGGTTAATCAATATGTTTTTCTTACGTTACTTTTGGAGATTTATGCACCTTGTGGGTTTTAAGAACCCATCTAGTCCAGCGAAAAATATCTATAAAAGGCATAGAGTTGAAAAAAATTATGACGTTTGGATTAAAAAGCACAAGGTGATTTTAGTATGTGGCCATACACATCGTCTAAAATTTCCGAAACCAGGAGAAGTATCGTATTTTAACAGCGGATGTTGTATTAATACAAAAGGGATTACTGGAATTGAAATTGTGAATAATAAGATTATGGTGGTGCAGTGGAGAATGGAGGCAGACGAAGAAGGAATCTTCCGTGCTGTTCGCCGTGTTATTCGTGGACCAAAACCAATAAGTCATTTCCGTCATTAAACGAAACTTAAGAGAAAGAGTGTACAAGTCATAAATTCTTAGTTATAATAAGAAGAGGATAGTACAAGCAGAAAGGGAAAAAGATGGAACCAATTAAGCCATATAAGAAAAGTTTTGAGTATTCCTATACATTAGGAGCTTTTCCAACCATAGAAATGATAAAGAGTAGACCTGATATTGTTAAAGGAGTATATATTCATAGCACGTTTACAGATAGAGAACATCTGGAAGCGATATGCAAAGAAAACCATATACCGGTACTTCAAGGGGATAAAACAATAGCAAAGGTTAGTGATAAAGAGAATGTATTTGTGGTGGGGGTTTTTGAAAAGTATACCTGTACCGTAGATACTACAAAATCTCAAATTGTGTTAGTAAATCCAAGTAATATGGGGAACTTAGGAACGATACTGCGAACAGCGGTTGGTTTTGGAATCCATGATGTTGTGTTCATCGAACCTGGAGCAGATGTTTTTAATCCTAAGGTTGTACGTTCCTCTATGGGGGCATTATTTCGTTTACGACATCAGTATTTTGAAAGTTTTTCTGAGTATCAAAAACAAAATCCAAATCATGAAATCTTTACGTTTATGTTAAATGGTAAAAAGCCGCTAACGATTAATGATTGCCCGAAACCAAAGCTTTTTTCATTAGTTTTTGGAAATGAAGCTACGGGGTTAGACGATTCCTATCTATCGGTAGGAACCAGCATCATTATTCCGCAATCGGAAGAAGTGGATTCTTTAAATCTTACAATTGCGGTAGGGATTGGAACATATTTATTTACACAAAACAGTTAACTTCAGTGTTAAACTTAAGTTAACGGAAGGTTAATTCTTATATTGAGATAAAAAATGATTATCCACTACTTAAGGCGATTAGGGATAATCATTTTTTACTTTGTACCTTTATTAATATATTAAATGAGAGTAATGCGATGATGAGCATATCGAGACTTATCTTGTGTTCTATGGTGTACCAGAAGGCGATATATGGGGATTTTAAAATCATCTTGTGATATAAAAATTGCTTATAAAGTTTGCATAGTATGTTGAAATCAGTATAGAAAAGTAGCTAGAGAAATCAATGTATATTCGCTTGTATCATCAGGGATTAAATGGTAATATTAATCAAGGAGTAATCGAGACGGGGTTAGCCTCCCGGAAGCTTTAGATTAAGCTTTGAAATTAACCAAAAAACTAATGAACAAATTATTTAGCGTCAATATTCAGCAACAAGACAAGAGAAAGGACGAATGAGAAGTGAAAAATCTAAAAAAAGTTATTTTATTTAGCATTACAATTGTGTTTATTATGTTTTATCCCGGTCAGGAAATTCATGCAGCTAAAAACTATAAGACATCAGTTAAATTAGATGGCTCTGATATTTATGATCCGGATAGAACAATTGACAAATGCATCATAAGTTACATCTGTTCTGATTTAGAAATAAGGAACTATGATGATATTGTGTTAATTGATAAGAAGGTTCAGTCGAGAGAAATATACGTTGATTATACTGCTAGATTTAAGAATACGGGATTGGAGGATGACTATAGTTACATAACAGTTAACGGAAATTATGGGGACGAAGAGCTAGAGGAGCAAATCAAAAAAGTTTTGTCTGAGGTGGAAAATGACATTGAGGAAATAATAGACATAGACTATGAGATACAATCGGTAGTTTATGAGATTACCTATCAATTCTATGAGGAGCCGGATCCATCCAAGGATGTTGTTACCAAAGAGGGGTTTGTGCTTCGAGATGCAACAACACTAGTTAAGTACCAAGGCTCGGCGAAGAATGTTGTTATTCCGAAAGGGGTTACCGTGATTTTGGAGGGAGCTTTTCTGGACTGTACCCAAATAACAAGTATAAAGGTACCTCAGGGGGTTACGAAAATAGGTGATAAAGCCTTTAGAGGTTGCACTAAATTAAAAACCATTTCACTGCCGGAAGGACTTGTGTCGATAGGTGAATATGCATTTGATAGCTGCGAAAGTTTAACAGAAGTTAAAATACCTAAAGGAGTTACTAAGATTAGTAGTATGATTTTTTATGATTGTATTAAGTTAACTAGTGTTTCTATTCCTGATGGTGTGACACTTATTGGTGATAATGCGTTCAATGGGTGCATTAGCCTTAAGTCGATTGAAATACCAGATAGTGTTACCGTGTTGGAAATGAGAGCCTTCATAGATTGCGAAAGTTTAACATCGATTAAAATTCCTGATGGTGTTACGAATATTCCAGAACAACTGTTTTTGGGTTGCTATAAGCTAAAAAAGGTAAATATTCCGGAGGGTGTTACATTAATAGGAATAAGAGCATTTGAATCTTGTAAAAGCTTAACCTCTATATATCTTCCTAAGAGTGTTACCTTTATAGGGCACTATGCATTTCGCGAATGTTATAAATTACAGACTGTAAATATTCCGAAGGGTGTTACAAAAATTAATTATTATACATTTTCATCTTGTCGAGAATTGACAAATATTGAAATACCGAATAGTGTTACAGAAATTGATTCTTTAGCATTTTCCAACTGTAATTTTAAGTCTATTGTTATTCCTAAGACGGTTAAAATAATTGGTCGGGGTGCATTTGCCGGTAATCCTCTTACATCTGTTATAATAGAAAACGGTGTGGAAGTCATAGGTGAGGATGCTTTTTTTAATTGTAATGACTTAAAATCAATATATATTCCATACAGTGTCACGACCATTGGTAAGTTTGCATTTGTCTGCGAGAATTTAAAAAAGATTACCATTGCAAATCCATGGTGTGAGTTATTTGAATATAAGTATGAGAATATTTTCTGTGACCAGACATTGGATGTAATACCAAAAGGTGTCAAGATACATGGTTACCTTGGATCGACTGCAAACGAACTGAGTACACTGCTGGGCCTACCGTTTGTTAAAATTGATAAAACAGAAATGGATTATCCTGAGCTAAAAAATAAACCTGTAATAAAAATAAAGGGAGTAAAAAGCAGCTATACATTAGGCGTTGGAAAGGAATTAAAAATACCTTATACAATTGAGAATGCTGGAGAAAAGATAGCTGTTGTTACAGGAGGAGATTATGAGACTGAGATCAGTGACGGTTTGTCTTTGGTAACTGAAGTTGCTAAAATTCAGAATGTAACACAGAAATATGTTATTATCAAAGGTGTGAATAAGGGAAAGGCAACTATTCAGATAAGAGTAGGTGCTGTAACCAAAGAATTTAAGGTTAATGTAAAATAGTAATGATAAGAGCGTAAGTCCGTTTCATGCGGCATGAGTGTCATCAGTCTAAGCTTCAATAAGATTTATTTTGAGTGCTTAGATCAGAGGTTTCTTTCCTTTTTGTTTAGAACCATCTCAGTTAACAAAGAAATGCTAACTGGGATGGCTTTCTTTTTTCTGTTTATAATAAGTGCTATAAGATTTTATATTATAATTTACAGTTCTCCTAAAAGGTAATAATAGGAACTAATACTATCTCTTAGCAGATTAAAGCTTATAAATCAATCGTTTAGATGGCAATAGGGGCTACCATAAAGGTTGGTTGATAAGGAATTGATAAAAGTTAAGAAAAATCACACTGCTTAAGCATTTGAAAGAAAGAAGGAATGAAAAAAAATTGAATTGACATATGCTTCTAATGGAAGTATATTGATATTAGTACACAGCGATTGCTAGATATTTTTAATAAAAATAGTAATGAAATTTATTATTGTGTATTCAATAAGAAGTTTTATTTAAGAAGTGACATGATTTCTTATTATAATCATATACAATAACAATAGTTATGAATTAAAATTAAAAAATAGCGTAAGAATGATATATGACACTTTTGAAAGGAGTGATAGAATGAGTGAAAATCATAAAGATAATAGAATAGAAATCAAATCACCTATCGATAATGAAGTATTAGGTACAGTTCCTGCGATGACAAGAGAGCAAGTGGATGCAAAACTAATCGAAGCCAGAAAAGCTTTTAAGGAGTGGAAGGGTATTCCTCTTTTTGAAAAGGCAGATAGAATTAATAAAGTTGCAGACTTATTGATGGAACATATCGATGAACTTTCTGCCTTACTTATGAAAGAAATAGCAAAGGATGAAAAGTCAGCTCGTTCTGAAGTTTCTAGGACTGCAGATTTTATACGATTTACTACTGATATAGCGAAAAGTATGCAAGGAGAAACGATTCAAAGTGATCGTTTTCCGGGCTTTAGTCAAGATAAAATATCTATGGTTACCAGGGTTCCTTTAGGTGTAGTACTAGCAATTTCTCCATTTAATTACCCAGTGAATTTAGCAGCGTCCAAAATAGCGCCTGCATTAATTGCTGGTAATACGGTTGTCTTTAAACCTGCAACACAAGGTTCTTTAAGCGGTGTTTATCTGGCAGATTTATTTTACAAAGCTGGTATTCCAGAAGGTGTTTTATCAGTAATCACCGGAAAAGGCTCTGTAATAGGTGACTATGTGGTAACACATAAAGGTATTGATTTTATTAACTTTACTGGTAGTACGGAAGTTGGTAAACACATATCTGAAATCACATCGATGGTTCCAGTTATGATGGAGCTTGGTGGAAAAGATGCTGCCATTGTTTTAAAAGATGCTGACTTAGATCTTGCTGCAAAAAATATTGTTGCTGGAGGTTATTCTTATTCCGGCCAAAGATGTACAGCAGTGAAACGAATTTTAGCAGATGAAACCATTGCAGATTCTTTAGTTGAGAAAATGAAAGTATTAGTTGAACAATTAAAGACGGGAAATCCTTCTGAAAAGGATGTTACGATTGTACCACTCATCAGCGAAAAGGCAGCTGATTTTGTGTGTGGCTTGATTGATGATGCACTTGAAAAGGGAGCAACTTTAATTACTGGTGGAAAGAGAAATGGAAACTTAATAACTCCAACACTATTTGATAATGTCACAACTGATATGAGAATTGCCTGGGAAGAACCATTTGGTCCTGTATTACCTGTTATGCGAGTTAAAACCGTCGAGGAAGCGATTAAAATTGCGAATGAATCGGATTATGGATTACAAAGTGCTGTATTTACTCAAAATATTAACGATGCTTTCTCAGTTGCAGATAAATTAGAAGTTGGTACTGTTCAAATTAATAATAAAACAGAACGTGGACCAGATCATTTCCCATTCTTGGGGGTAAAATCCTCAGGTCTTGGAACACAAGGAATCCGTTATTCCATTGAAACTATGACACGTCCTAAAGCTACCGTTATTAATTTACATTAATACGATATAGAGATCAAGAATTAATATGATTTAGAGATATAAGAATTAATAGGATACATGAATTCTTATATCTCTTTTCTTATTACCTCTATATGGAGTATGATTAAAAAAGGGATTAAGAAGTTTCATCATTACAAAGTACACTAAATATTTAGTAACGGAGGGATATAATGATTTGCTATAGGATGTTAAAGAATGTAGAAATGGAAACATTACATATTGCCTTTGTGGAAGCATTTTCTGATTATCAAGTTAAAATTGACTTACCTTTTTGGAAGTTTCATCAGATGTTAAAACGGAGGGGATTTGATCCTGAACTCTCTCGATAGGAGCATTTGAAGACGAGAGATTAGTTGCATTTGTTCTAAATGGTTATCGTGATTGGAACGGGAAGAAAACTGTATACGATCTTGGGACAGGTGTGGTAGTAGACTATAGAAGACGTGGTATTACAAGTGAAATGCTGCAACGAATCAAAGAAAAAATGAGAGAAAGAGGAATAGACCAGTATCTACTGGAAGTATTGCAGACGAATCAATCTGCAGTTTCACTATATCAGAAGCAAGGATTTCATATTCAAAGAACTTATTCTTGCTATCATTTAGATAAGAACAATTTATCTCAAAGTACTACATACAGCGTGGAAAGTGTGGAAAGCATCGAATTAGAAATGTTATATGAGTTTTGGGATTTTAAACCTTCCTGGCAGAATTCTATCGAATCTGTAAAAGCGGTATCGGAAGACTTTCATTATGCTATAGTAAGAAATGATAACATAATCATTGGCTATGGAATCATCGATAAAAGGACTGGTGACATACCTCAAATTGCGGTTCATAAAGAATATAGAGGAAAAGGGATTGCAAGCAGTATTCTATCAGAACTTGCTAAAAATACAGAAGCCATGAAGCTAAGCATACTTAATATTGAAATACCTTTAAGGTCAATGGAGGAATTTTTGTTAAAGGTAGGTTTTACCTCTTATGTAGGACAGTATGAAATGCTTTTAAAGGTGGAATAGTAGAATAGGGCTAACAAATACAGCTAACAAATAGAGCTAATAAATTGAATTATCGAATAGAGCTATCGAATACAGCTATCAAATAGAGCTAACAAATAGAGTTATCGAGAGTTAGCGAATAGAGTTAGCAAATAGAACTGGTTAAGCTAGAAATAAAAGATTGCATATATAGACTGAACATAGAATAAGGAAAAACAAATCAGTAAGGGAGGGAAAAAGATATGTTACCATCTTTATTTATATGTCATGGTGGCCCATCCATCGTATTTGAGAAGAACGAATATACCGCATTTTTGAAAGAATATAGTTCAAAAATTAAACCGAAGGCAATTGTTGTTTTTACAGCTCACTGGGAAAACGAAATTACTACAATTTCTTCAATGAATGGTGTTTATGACATGATTTATGATTTTTACGGTTTTCCAAAAGAACTATATGCTATTAAATATTTAGCAAAAGGATCTCCTGAAATTGCTTTAAAAGTAAAAAGTCTGCTTGAAAATAAGGGTATCGAGAGTTGTCTTGATGAAAAGAGAGGACTTGATCATGGAACATGGGATATCTTGTATCTCATGTTTCCGAAGGCAGATATACCTGTGATACAAATTTCAGTGAATCCATTTATGCCAATGGAGGAGCAATATAAAATAGGAGAAGCGTTAAAGTCCGTTGGTGAAGAGGATATTCTTGTCATTGGCAGCGGCTCAACCGTTCATAATCTGAGTACTCTAGCTGATGTAAAGGAGCCAATTCGCTGGGCTGTGGAATTTGATGATTGGTTAATTGAAAAGGTAGAAAACAAGAACCTTGAGGAGTTGTTTTCTTATCAAAACCTAGCTCCTCATGCGAAATTAGCTGTTCCCAGAGAAGAACATATTGTTCCGTTATTTATTGCTCTTGGAAGCGGGCAGAGAAAGGAACCGAATTTACTTCATCGTAGCTATAGCTTTGGAACACTTACGAATCTGGCTTTTGAGTTCTAAAATCTTATATTTTTATATGAAGATGGAATTTGCTAGAGGCTTTATGGTCGAAGTGGGACCTAGTTGACAAGATTAGAGAAGATATTAAGAAATTAAGAAAAGCTGATTTTCCTAGCTAAGTAAATATGTTTTAGGAAAATCAGCTTTTTTAATATAAAAGAAATTGTACCGCAATTTCCTATATATTTAGCAAGAATTAATCATTGAGAAACGTGTCTCACTCTTCGAACTTGTAAATTACATCATTTAAATTATAATCTATGAAATTATCTTTTCATCCTGAAACAAGAAGATACCTTTACCACAGCCCACCGGTTTTCCATTTAATAGCCAGTCTGCGTAAGCTCGTTGCAATGATGTAGTTCTTGGTAACTCGGATAATGGTTTATCTGTATCTTTGTAAAAAATTCTCCATAAATCATACTTATTTTCATCAATTTCTGTACTATATATGGTAAATAATTTTATAAAGTTTAAAATATTTGAATCCTTTGGAAGGAACTCTAAGTGATAAGGGAATAGTAACCAAGAGTCGCATACAAACACAGTAGGGCGCTCTTTAAAATATTCCTTATAAAACTCTGCAGCTTTGCCAAAGGAGTCCATACAATCTTGTACGGTTAATGGACCACTTGAGGGAATGTGCATATTTATTACAGGATCTCCTTTGGAAATCAAATGACCGCCAATAACAAGAGTAGTATCCTGTTCAACAATTTCATATTGAAGACGTCCAAGACCTACACGGGTTAATTGGAAAAATCCATCCTCCCACCATGGAACACAGTTCCCGTAAATATTATGTAACTTATAACACTCCAGCATCTTATACTTTAAATCGGCCATAGATTTATAAAATATTTCAATGGAATAATTTTTTGCTATGTATTTTTCTTTCATTATTTTGGATAGAGAAAGAAAGAAGAGAAGATATATGGTATAAGGGCTGAGATCTGTTTTTCTTGCAACCTCTTCTAATTGTGGATAACTGTCTTTAATAATAAATGTATCATCCACCTCATATTGCTTTACTATGGATTGAAATATGGAATTAGCATCTTGATTGGAGAGTAAAGTTTGATAAGCGGAGAGTAAATCATTGATAGCTTCTTTCGGATAATCATATTTCTCAAAAAATTCTATAAAGTAGTCGATCATAACCTTCCCTTTCTTAGCTACGAATTAGTATTTCATGATACATTATATCTCGAACCTCATAAGCTATCAATCTTTATTATTCCCGTGATAGTGTAACTTTATTAATTCCACTTTGGTGTAACTTTATCAATCCCATGATATTGTAACAGATAGAACTGATTACGGATTTTCAACATCATCGGATGGTGAAGGGATTCTACCAAGTTCACTTTTTAGCTCTACACCCTCACTGCCTTGCGTACCTTTGTAGATATTTTTGTCGTTACTCAAAAAATACGGTATTGGAATTCCTGCAGGTTCATAGTGGTCATATGGAATAAGAAAGTTGTACGTTTTTGTATAAATATCTGGCAAGCCGAAACGGTCGCGAGTGGTGTCAGTCGTAACTGTGAATAACGATCCGTCATACTGGTAATCGGTGATTATCGGGTCACCCTCGTCTGTGTAATCAATTGTTCGCATAAACGCCGCGCTTCCTGCGTGAACGCTCTTGTAAAAATCGTCCACTACCTGCTGATTATATATCTCTACACCATGGACATTTATATATACGCCATCGCGGATTGCGTCGTTTTTTTTGTCGTAAGTCCCATAGTCATCGGGTAAATCTTTAAGCGTTGGCTCACCGAATCTGTAAAGTTCGCCGTTTATAATAAGCAACTCGCCTGATACAAGTGGCTTGTTGCTGTTATACTTTGTCTGCGTCACCATCAACCGTCCATCCTGCAAAGATAGATAGTAGTCATAATACATTCTGTCTTCTAAAACATATTGTTTATCGTTAGCATAATCATACACAACGATATGTGTGTCAATAGCACCAAAACCCATACTGACAGTCGCGCAAAACTCTGGGATTCCATCGTTTGTGAGGTCAGCCAAGTATACATTCCATACGGGTATACCTATTATAAATTTTTGATCACCGGCCATAACCTCACCAGCTGTCCAAGTAAATGTCACGTCGGGGAAATATGGCAGTGTTAAATCATTACTTTTCCCCCATGGCATTTCGGCTTTGCTATAGTAATCTACCCATTCACATGGTTGATATTTCGGGGTTATGGAGAACCCTAAATAATCTTCTAGCACATAGCCTGTTGAGCCATTTAAGTGAAGCGGGAAAATATCACCACTCGAATTACATTCAAGTGTACATGTCATATTACCATTAGTATCATTAATCACTGTCAGCATATATTCGCCTTCTATATCAAAGACATGATAATCAGGGTCAATGTCAACGTGCGTGTACTTTATAAAATCGTCGGCCGTTAAATCTGCACCTTTTTTCGAAAGTTCACGCAGTATATCTAAAGTCAGTATTTCACCATCAACTTTGCTTCCTATGTTTAGGTAGTCGGAGTTTGACTGATACTTGTATGTATCACCGACCTTGACAAAGCCAAGGTTTACGGATTTAACAGTCAGTGTATTACCACCGTTTGAAATGGTAAAAGTAACACCTTTGTTATCTTCATAGGAAACAACAAGTTCATCACCGTTTACCTTATAGTGGCCTATACCAATAAGAGCGTAACTGCTGATTAGGGGCTGCGAAAGTTTTGCATTCCCATTTTGGTAAAGTATCACTGTGGGCATAGTTTCAAACGAATTTCCGCCTGATAAAACGTTTCTTTGAGGTGTTTCTTGAAGAGTGAATTCTCCATTGTAATTGTCATTCGATAAACGATTCATAACACATCCCAAGCCCACGATAACAGCCAAAATGATGGCGATACCTACTATGATACGGCTAAACAATAGCTTATCCATAGCGAATCCTCCTTGTGGTCAATCTTCGCCAATCTGTTGTCAGACATATCGTTTCCCTCCTATGGCTACTCTTAGTAGACCTTTGTTTATAGATTACTCAGAACCAATCTGAATGTCAAGAATGTAGTGTGAAAAATCAAGATTTTTCACACGGATATTTGTGCCTGCGTCGTCCTCGGCGTAAATATCCAGCCTGCTGAACAGGAATGAAATGTGGTATGAAAAATCAAGATTTTTCACACTGATATTGAACAGGTATGAGCGTAAGGAAAATGTAAGTTGGAATAATGGGGTATATTTGTTATAATTAGAATGTTAATGCATTTCGTTTTACGACTATTCGAAAAGGAGGGGACGGAAATTATATGAGGCTTGGAGAAGTTTCATTACTAACCAACCAAGTGATTCGAATGTCAGATTTTTATAAAGTATTACTTGAGGTTGAAAATAGTAGTAACGATGCCATTCATCAGACAATCATAGGACAGGAAACGATGTTAACAATCTATGATGATGGAAGTGTGAAAAATAACAAAAATCAAAACATCTGTATTGCTTTTACCGTAGAAGATATAGAAAGAGAATATGAAAAGGTGAAGGCACTAGGAGCAAAAATCAAAGAAGAACCTGCCATAAGACCTTGGGGTACCTGTAATATGAGTTTCTATGATCCAGATGGAAATGTTGTTTATTTACGTGAGTATTTAAATAAATAACACAAAGTAGTTCATCCTACGGTACATAAGTAAGTATCAAAGAGGACTTAAATAAGTTTTTTGGTAGTAAATAAAAAGTTTTTAGCGTAATAAAAAAATATTAGTAAAAAAAATAAAATTATTTAATGTAAATAAAAAATTATTTAGTGTAAAGAAAAATACTTGACAAACGATTTTAATTATTCTATAATAACTAACTGTAAAGGAAATTACTTTACAGATGGTGATTCGATGAGTCAAGTGATAGTTCAATCTTTTCTAGGTTTAGATAGGATTTGAACATCGGGTAAGTAACTATCAAAGGAGGGCAAGAAACAAATGGTTTTGGAAAACTCCAAGAGGGAAGATGACCGTTTACAAGAAGTTGTCACCTTGTCCATGTTATTTGACTTCTACGGTGAACTACTCGGAGATCATAAGAAACAGATTTTTTCAGACTATATACTAAACGATTATTCGTTAAGTGAAATAGCAGATGATACCGGACTTAGTAGACAAGGTGTACACGATATCATCAAGCGATGTACGAAAAAATTAAAAGAATACGAAGAAAAGCTGCGACTAGTAGAGAAATTCAATTCTACGAAGCAGAAAGTAAACCAAATAAAACGAATTTCAGAAGAGATAAAGCAGACAAAGGATTTAAGTAAAATTAACATAGTTGAACAGCTGTCTGATGATATTCTCAATGATCTATAAATGAATTTAAGCTAAAGACGCAGTAGGCGCTAAGACGCCAGAATTGAGGTTATTATGGCATTTGAAAGCTTATCAGAAAAATTGCAAAATGTGTTTAAGAACCTCCGTGGCAAAGGGAAGCTTTCTGAGGCGGACGTTAAGCTAGCGTTACGAGAAGTTAAGATGGCACTTCTAGAAGCGGATGTTAACTTTAAGGTTGTTAAAAACTTTGTAAATTCAGTACAGGAAAGAGCGATTGGTCAAGAAGTTATGACTAGCTTAACTCCTGGCCAGATGGTTATAAAGATCGTTAATGAAGAGATGGTCAAACTCATGGGAGATGAGACCACCGAACTTACGTTAAAGCCTGGTAATGAAATCACAGTTATTATGATGTGTGGTCTTCAGGGTGCTGGTAAAACGACGACGATTGCAAAACTTGCCGGTAAATTTAAAGCAAAAGGTAAGAAACCATTATTAGTAGCATGTGATATTTATCGTCCTGCTGCGGTAGACCAGTTACAGATTAATGGTGAAAAACAAGGAGTTCCTGTATTTGCTATGGGAACGAATCATAAGCCTGTGAACATTGCAAAAGCAGCAATGGAGCATGCCACAAAGAATGGCAATAATATCGTAATTATCGATACTGCCGGTCGTCTTCATATTGATGAAGATATGATGGATGAGTTGATAGAAATAAAGGAAAATGTTCATATCGACCACGTAATCCTCACAGTTGATGCAATGACGGGTCAGGATGCTGTAAATGTAGCGGAAACTTTTAATGAGAAAATTGGTATAACTGGAGTAATTCTTACAAAGCTCGATGGTGACACCCGTGGTGGTGCTGCTTTATCCATTCGCGCAGTAACCGGAAAACCTATTCTATATATTGGTATGGGAGAGAAGCTCTCTGATTTGGAACAATTCTATCCAGATCGTATGGCGAGCAGAATCCTTGGCATGGGTGATGTGCTTACCCTGATTGATAAAGTTCAAGCAGAAATTGATGAAGACAAGGCAAAAGAGCTAGAACGTAAAATCAAAAAAGCAGAATTTGATTTCAACGATTATCTAGACCAGATGCAACAGATGAAGAAGATGGGTGGAATTCAGAAATTGGTTGAGATGTTACCAGGTGGTATGGGTGGCATGGGAAGCAAAGCCAATATGAAAGACATTGACTGGGATGAAGGAGAAAATGCTCTAAAAAGCATTGAAGCCATCATTTACTCGATGACAAAGGAAGAACGTCGTAACCCAGACCTTCTTAATCCATCCCGTAAGAAACGTATTGCAGATGGAGCTGGCGTTGATCTTAGTGAGGTAAACCGTGTAGTGAAGCAATTCGGTGAAACTCGTAAGATGATGAAACAGTTTTCTGGTATGCTTGGAGGAAAAGGCAAGAAGAAATTCCGAATGCCATTTGGACTGTAACATTTGTGGGATATCTCACGTAGCTTAATGAAGTTTTGACTTGTATAATTTATGATGTCTCGTAGATTTTACAATTCAATTATAAATGATGTAGAATAATACGAATTTGATATTCGTATCATTTCTCAGAACTATATAAATTTTTTAAGGAGGTGAATTGTAACATGGCAGTAAAGATCAGATTAAAGAGAATGGGTCAGAAAAAGGCTCCTTTCTATAGAGTAATCGTTGCTGATTCCAGATCTCCAAGAGATGGTAAGTTCATCGCGGAAATCGGTACTTACGATCCTACACAGGAGCCTAGCGCTTTTAATGTAGATGAGGAAGCAGCTAAGAAGTGGTTAGCAGATGGTGCTCAACCAACTGAGACTATCAACAGACTTTTCAAGAAAGCCGGTATCGTGAAATAAGCGGAGGTGAAGAGTAATGAAGGAATTAGTTCAGGTAATTGCTATGTCACTCGTTGATCATCCGGAAGAAGTTGTTGTCACAGAAACTGAAACAGACAAGTCAATCATTGTTGAACTTAAGGTTGCACCGGAGGATATGGGGAAAGTAATCGGCAAGCAAGGCCGTATTGCCAAGTCTATACGTACCGTAGTGAAGGCTGCCGCAACAAAGGATGACAAGAAAGTCGTGGTAGAGATACTGCAGTAATCAGCGGAATTCTTTCACCTTACCGGATGGAAGGACGTTGTAACAGCTTTAGAATGTGCGCAGCAGGCTAATTCAGTTAGAACTATTCTAATTGATTGGTTTGCTGTGTTTTTTTCATATTTTTGTATAAACTATTATTAGAAAAATACGAAGTAAGATAGACGATTACTTTTGTGCTATTAAAACCTGTGTCACGATGTCTATCTGCAGTGGGACTGCATGGGAACGGAGGTAAAAATGGAAGATTTATTACGAGTTGGGGTAATCTCTTCTACTCATGGTATTAAAGGGGAAGCTAAGGTATTTCCAACAACAGATGATATGAAACGTTTTAAAAAATTAAAAATGGTTATTCTTGATACTGGAAAAGAACAAAAAGAGCTAGAGATAGAGAATGTTAAATTTTTTAAACAATTTGTCATTCTTAAATTCAAAGGCATTGATAATATAAATGATATCGAAAAATACAAAGGTAAGGATTTACTTATTACAAGAGAAAATGCAGTAGACCTTTCAGAAGGAGAGTTCTTTATCTGCGATTTGATTGGATTACAGGCAGAAGAGGAAGATGGAAGTTCTCTAGGTGAATTAACCGAAGTATTACAAACAGGGGCAAATGATGTATTTGTAATAAAAACAAAACAAGGAAAAGAAATTCTCATCCCTTATATCGATGACTGTGTGAAAAAGATAGATATCAATGAGAGAAAAATAGTGGTACATTTACTTCCAGGACTTGTGGAATAAACATACAATTTTCTTTCACACTTCAACCTTGGAGGATACCATATGAATTATCATGTAATGACACTTTTCCCTGACATGATTCATCAAGCGATGAATACCAGTATTATTGGTCGTGCAATGGAAAAGGGGCTACTTACAATTAATGCAATCGACATCAGAGAGTTTTCAGAGGACAAGCATCGCAGAGTTGATGATTATCCTTATGGTGGCGGCGCTGGTATGGTTATGGCACCAGGGCCTGTTTATCGTACTTATGAGCATGTGATGAAGATGATTGATCATAACAACGAGGTGTTAGCTCAGGAAAAAACTATGGAAATGCGGGATGAGATAGTTTCTGAAACGAAAAACGAAACCAGACGTCCTCGTGTTATCTATTTAACACCACAAGGGAAAGTATTTCATCAGAAAATGGCAGAGGAATTTGCGAAAGAAGATGATTTAGTATTTCTGTGTGGGCACTACGAAGGTATTGATGAACGTGTGTTAGATCAGATTGTAACTGATTATGTTTCCATAGGAGATTACATTCTTACCGGTGGAGAACTTCCAGTTATGGTAATGATGGATGCGATTTCAAGATTAATTCCTGGGGTATTAAATAACAATATTTCCGCTGAATTTGAATCGTTACAGGACAATTTATTGGAATATCCTCAGTATACCAGACCAGAAGTATTTATGGATCAAAAAGTACCTGAGGTTTTGTTGTCTGGTCATCATGCGAACATCGAGAAATGGCGTAGAGAACAATCGATTATTAGAACGTTAAAGAATCGTCCAGAATTGTTAGAAGAAGCTGTTTTAAGCAAAAAAGAAGAGCAGTTTT
>NZ_DAMADT010000018.1:31877-34678 GCF_031997925.1 Lachnoclostridium sp.
ACAGGCGAGGGAAGATTCAAAGAATGACTAGGTGATAAAAAATATCTTGTATATAACTTGTATGTTATTTTTAGGCAAGTGACAGTAATCTATCGATATATTAAGATTGCAACTCATTCGCCGAATAGTATGAAGATTTTATATTCTGGATAAGATAGTTGGAGACCTCCGACTGGATTATCCAGTTTTTTGCTGTGATATGAATTATTTTGTTAGAGCGGACTTAGTTGAAAGGAAAATACGTTCTACATAGTGTAACAAATGAAGGAGATAGAAATGAAACATTTAGATTTAACAAAGGATTCAACAAGAAAGTTATTTTTCAGCTACTTATTACCATCAATAAGTGCGACCTTAGTTACCTCAATTTATATTCTTGCTGATTCTATTATGATAGGTAAAGGAGTAGGTCCTGATGGAATTGCTGCTCTTAATATAGTGTTACCACTTTTTACGTTATTTTTTGGTACCGGTTTATTATTCGGAGTTGGCGGTTCGGTTTTAATGTCAATTGCAAATGGCAGTAATAATCCGTTACTTGGAAAACAGTATTTTACAACCTCAGTAATATCGGTAACGTTTTTATCTATATTTCTATTGATTATCATGCAACTTGCATTTGAACCGATCTTATATTTCCTAGGAGCAACCAATGTTACATTTACACTCGCTAGTGAGTATGGAAGAACATTAGTGGCGGGAGCACCTGTCTTTATGTTTTCTGCTTTACTTCAGGCTTTTATAAGAAATGATAAAGATCCTAATTTATCGATGATTGGCGTAGTTACAGGAGGTATCACTAATATCATTTTAGATTATATCTTTATTTATATATTTCACTGGGGAATGTTCGGTGGAGCAATCGCTACAGTAATCGGAAGTTCGATTACTTGCTTAATCCTTATGGTTCACTTTTTTAAGAAAACAAATCAGTTAAAGCTAGTGAAGCATGGCTTTTCAATGAAACGATTTGGAAAGGTGGTAACCAGCGGATTAGCTAGCTTTTTAATTGAAATCTCGAATGGTGTTGTTACTTTCCTCTTTAATATTCAACTTGTAAAATACATTGGAGACATCGGTATCACTGTTTATAGTATTATTGCAAACAGTTCTTTTATCGTGATGTCTTTAGCAAATGGTGTGGCACAAGCATCACAGCCAATACTTGCAGTTAACTTTGGGGCAGGGAAAAACAAACGTGTGGACGAAGTAAAACATTTAGGATTTATTACTACTACAATAATAGGAACGATTATAGTTGCGTTAGGAGCCTTATTCCCAGGAGTTATTACAGGACTGTTTGTACATGCTACCGATGAAATATTGTCATTATCAATTCCTGCTATTCGGATGTATATTTTAGCATTTTTATTTATGAACCTTAATATCTTTATAAGCGGTTATTTCCAAGCTACAATGAAACCACAATATGCAATGGGGATCAATCTTTTACGAGGTTTAATATTAAGTAGTGCATTTGTATTAATCTTGCCTTTGTTTATTGGAGCAAACGGTATCTGGATTTCGATGCCTATTGTAGAAATCATTTCATTTACAATTGCTATGGTTTTAAATTATCGAGCGAAAAAAGTATGATAGATAAGAAATGCAGTATTGAATGAAAATATGCTGAGAAAAGATTAAATTTATTTACACTCTTTTATTAAGTTTATAATCAAAAAATTTTAATCAAAACATTTACAAAGTGCACCTTAAATGTTGGAATGATTTGCTTCCGTTCATGGAAGAATTCCTCCATACTTTTAAGGTGCATTCGTTATAAAAGAGTTTTTACGTTCTTTAAATCCATTGCAGAAGTGAAAATTATATTACAAAATGATATTATGTGTAATTCTTATATTATGTAATTTTAAGGAGCTGGAAAAATAGATAGAAATCTCGCTAAGAATCGTTTACAATATTGATATACAATCTTAGGGATTGACAATTGAGAACAGAAGAAAAATTCGAAATAGTTCTTATCATTAATGAATGCGGAAACATGAACATAAAGCAAGTAATGAAGTTTAAGGTTATAAAATGAAATTAAAGTCTGAAAGAAAAATGAATAAGAAAGTAGGGAGAGTTTTGTTGAACTTTGCAATTGAAAAATTATCAAAGAATTTTGAGAAAAAAGAGGTTTTAAAAAATATCTCGTTCACTTTTGAAAGTGGAAAGATTTATGGACTTTTAGGGCGTAATGGTGCTGGTAAAACAACGCTATTTAACTGTGTAAATCGTGATATAAAAACAGATGGCGGATATTTCTACATACATGATGGAAACCAAGAGAGAGAGGTTGTTGCGCATGATATCGGGTATGTATTATCCACCCCAACGGTTCCAGCATTTTTAACCGGTCGTGAATTTATTAAATTTTTTATAGATATCAATGAAAAAGATATAAAAAATTTGAAATCCATTGATGAATACTTTGACATGATTAATATAGAAAACGAGGATAGAGATAAGTTAATAAAGGATTATTCTCACGGTATGAAGAATAAAATGCAGATGCTGATTAACATCATCGCGCAACCTAATGTATTATTATTAGATGAGCCATTAACCTCTCTGGATGTGGTAGTAGCAGAAGAAATGAAACAATTACTACGTACCATAAAAACGGACAGAGTCATAATTTTTTCTACTCATATCATGGAGCTTGCCTTGGATCTATGTGATGAAATAGTGATTTTAAATCATGGTATTCTTGAAGTAATAGATAAGGAAGAGCTAAATAATACAGAGTTTAAAGCAAAGATCATTCATGCCTTGCAGGAGGAGGAACATGTTTAATA
>NZ_DAMADT010000018.1:34688-53377 GCF_031997925.1 Lachnoclostridium sp.
ATTTTGTTTATCCTTTTCCTTTAAAAATACTTATCGCGTGAACAGTATTATTTATTCAATCAAACAAATACCTTTAGTAAAAAAGCTGTTACCAAATTCTCTTTATAAAAACAGAGGGATAAAAATTTTAGCTAATTTTCTTTCTGCTATTTGGGAGATAATAACTATGTTTTTAGGTAAATTTCTATATCTTTACTTAATGGTTGCAGAAATTGGCGCGTTGTATGACAAAATCCCGACGGAAAGAATATTTCTTCATATCCTTTTTTTCTTAACTTTAATCGGAGCTTGTATGAATACCTATATGTTCAATCCAACGAATGATAAGTATTACATCATGATACTAATGCGTATGGATGCAAAGGCTTATACATTATCCAACTATATCTATTCTATACTAAAGGTGTTCCTAGGTTTTCTGCCTTTCACTATTTTTATTGGACTAAGAAATAATGTTCCACTTTGGATTTGTTTATTGTTACCGTTCTTTATTGTTGGAACAAAGGTGATTACCGCATGGCTTTTATTGTATCGGTATGAAAGGACAGGGGAGTGTACGAATGAAAATCTTCCACCAAAAGTTACATGGCCGTTTGTTGGAGTTTTATTGGCGATTGCTTATGGACTACCCTATGTAGGATTTACAATTTCAATTCCGGTTATAGTTGCTTTCATTTTTCTAATGATGGGGTTAGGTATTTATGGATTTCTTCGGATTTTTTCTTTTCAATCTTACCGTGAGATGTATCAGCTTCTTTTGGCAGGAAAGAAAGATGGGATGGATTATCATAAGGCTGTAAAGCAAGCGACAGAGAATCAAAGTAGAAAAATTATCAGTCAGGATAGTAAGATTACAAGTCGCAAAAAGGGATTTGAATACTTAAATGAACTATTTATAAAAAGACATCGAAAAATCCTTTGGAAATCAGCAAATAGAGTATCTGTTATTAGTCTATTACTTGTAATTGGATTACTGTTTTCCTTTCAGTTAAATAAGGATATAGTAACTGCAACAAATCACTTACTCATGGTGTTTTTGCCATATTTTGTTTTTATTATGTATTCCATCAATCGAGGAAGTATATTTACTAGGTTTTTGTTTATGAATTGTGATCATAGTATGCTGACTTACTCTTTTTACAAGAAACCGAATCTTATATTAAAACTGTTTCAAATTCGTTTACGTGAAATCATTAAAATCAACTTGTTACCTGCTGCAGTGATAGGGGGAGGTTTATCTGTTATTTTATATTTTTCTGGTGGAACAGATAATCCACTGTATTACGTAATACTTCCATTATCAATCATTGCTATGAGCATCTTCTTTTCTGTGCATAACTTAACTTGCTATTATCTGCTTCAACCATATAATGTGGATACTGAGATAAAAAGCAGTACTTACACCATAGTCTCATGGGCTACTTACGCAATATGTTTTGCATTTATGAGAATACAAATGAATACCTTATTCTTTGGTATACTAATGATAAGTTTTTGCTTTATTTATTGTATCGTAGCATGTATATTGGTTTATCAATTTGCACACAAGACTTTTAAGATACGTTATTAAGTTTGATGTTCGATGAGTTTATGGTTTGAAAGAGGAATATAGGAAAAATCTTCGAATTCTCTAGTTCGTGAAATAGAATATCGCTTGCATTTTAATCTGAGCTATGTTATAATAGCAAATTGTGAGACGAGATGTTCCTCTGTACTGGAATCCTTAACCGCAAACGTTAGGTTAAGTCTTAGTAAACTTAGAAATCTAAGTGAGGAAGCGAATGAACGTAGTAAGAACATCTAAATTTGAAGGAGGTCACAACATGAACAAAATTATTAAGAGCATCGAAGATGCACAGTTAAAGTCAGAAGTTTCTAAGTTTAACGTAGGAGATACTGTAAAGGTATACGCTAAAGTAAAAGAGGGTAATCGTGAGAGAACTCAGGTATTTGAAGGCGTTGTATTAAAGAGACAGAATGGTGGAGCAAGAGAGACTTTCACAGTTAGAAAGCAGTCTAACGGTGTTGGTGTTGAAAAGACTTGGCCAGTACATTCTCCAATCGTAGAGAAAGTAGAAGTTATAAGACTTGGTAAAGTTAGAAGAGCTAAGTTAACATACTTACGTGATAGAGTTGGTAAGAGAGCTAAAGTAAAAGAATTAGTAAGATAATTCTTTTAATTAGTAAAACAATTCTTTCGAATTAGTAAGATAGTTACTTTTTGATTAGTAAAACAATTACTTTTAAAGTAAGCATAAGAGAGGGTGCCACAAAGCGTCAGGGAATCTGCACTTTGAGCTCCCTCTTTTTTTAAAATTGGAATCATCCACTCTTTGAGTATAAAGGCTAGTTGATTTGGAAAATTAAATAAGACAGAGTATATAAATAAGACTGTGTAATTTATATTTTTTTGTTTCAATGTTATCGTAAGTTAGTTATAATAGAAATACAGGGGGACAATACTCCTGATGAATTGAAATTTAGGATAACAGTGAACTGCTTTGCAATTCACTGAGCAGATTATTGTGCCTGCGGGCCAAAGTTTGCAGCCTATGGAAAGGCATGGTTATTTGTATAATGAAATATGATTTTGATAGGGATATCAAACGCAAGAAGCGTAAAAAATTATATATACGAATTCTAATTTGGCTAGTTGAGATAGTAGCAGTGGTTGCTCTTGCATACGCAATCATTAATGTTGCACTTGAGAAGACAACGATGCTTGGGGAATCGATGGAGATTACGCTGCAAGATGAGGATAAGGTTGTCATAAATAAAATGGCATATACGTTTCGTAATCCAAAAAGATACGATGTTATCGTATTTAAGCAAAGTGGAAATGAGCACAGTTACTATAATATAAAACGTGTGATTGGCTTGCCAGGAGAACGAGTAAAGATTTTAGATGGCGTAGTTTATATCAATGGTGAAGTTTTAGCGGAGCCGATGGTAGTTGATCCAATCAGAATTCCAGGCCTTGCAGACGAAGAATTTACCTTAGATGAGGATGAATTTTTTGTACTTGGTGATAATCGAAATAATAGTGAAGATAGTCGTTTTGCGAATATAGGTAATGTAGTGAAAGATGATATTATCGGTAAGGCATGGATTCGTTTAAAACCATTCGACATTGTTAATAAGATTAATATGTACTCAAAACCTGTTGAGGAAAATGTTGAGGGAGAAGGCACAACTTCCGGGGAGTAGAAAGTAGAAGGAACTGTAGAATCAAGATAAAATAGAAATTGTAGAATTAAGATGCAATTTTAATGAAAGATCAAATGAAGGATCAAATGAAGGATCAAATAAGGATCAAATGAAAGAGAGGCACATAAATGCATTTTCAGTGGTACCCAGGGCATATGACGAAAGCAAAACGTCAGATGCAAGAAGATATTAAATTAATAGATGTTGTAATAGAATTGGTGGATGCAAGAATCCCATATAGTAGTAAAAATCCAGACATTGATGATTTAGCGAAGAATAAATCAAGAATTATCTTATTAAATAAATATGATTTAGCGGATCAGAAAGTCACCGATGCTTGGAAATCATATTATGAGAAAAAGGGTTGGTTTGTAGCTCTTGTCAACTCCAAAAACGGTAGCGGTGTTAAGAATGTACATGAAGTGATTAAGCAAGCTTGTCAGGAGAAAATAGAACGAGACCGTAAGCGTGGAATTTTAAATCGTCCAATCCGCGCGATGATTGTAGGAATTCCGAATGTAGGTAAATCGACTTTTATTAATAGCTTTGCTGGAAAAGCCTGTACTAAGACAGGAAATAAACCAGGTGTTACAAAAGGAAAGCAATGGATTAAATTAAATAAAAATGTTGAGCTATTAGATACTCCAGGTATTCTCTGGCCAAAGTTTGAAGACCAGGTAGTTGGTATGAGAATTGCCTTTATCGGTTCCATCAATGATGATATCCTAAATCCAAGAGATCTGTGTTATGAACTAATCGAATATTTACATCGTGTATACCCTGGTGTTTTAAGCGAGAAGTATGGCATAGAAGAGGTGGATAGTAAAATAGAAAATCTCGATCTGATTGCCAAAAAACGTGCTTGTTTATTAAAGGGTGGAGAACTTGACTTAGTAAAAGCTGCTAATTTTGTATTAGATGATTTCAGAAATGGACGAATTGGCCGTATAACTCTGGAACAGCCAAATGAACGAATGGAAGTTAACGAAGAAAAAAAGAAGGATTGATGTTATGAATGTCAAAATTTCAGAAATTACGAAAGAGCTCGAACTAGTTGGTGAGGATGGATTTTTCAAAGTGAAAGATAAATATGGTACCGATGAGCGAGAGGGTGTAAAAAAACTTATTTTTAAGTATGAGAATCGATATGAGAAGTTAAAGGATGAACGGGCTAGAGTTAAGTCTCTGCAAGCATATGAACTCAGCTATCCAGATTATCGTTATATATGTGGAATTGATGAGGTTGGAAGGGGACCGCTTGCAGGACCTGTCATCGCTTGTGCAGTTATTTTACCAAAAGATTGTGAGATTTTATATATCAATGATTCGAAACAATTAAGCGAAAAGAAACGAGAGGTACTCTATGATGAAATTATGGAGAAAGCTATTTCAGTAGGAATTGGAAGTGCTTCTCATGCTTGTATTGATGAGATAAACATACTACAAGCCACTTATGAAGCAATGCGAGGAGCTATTAATAAGTTAGGACTAGTTCCGGAGTTATTATTAAATGATGCAGTGACAATTCCAGAAGTAGTAATTCCACAAGTTCCAATTATCAAAGGAGATGCAAAAAGTATATCCATCGCTGCGGCAAGTATTGTTGCAAAGGTTACAAGAGATCGCCTTATGGTGGAGTATGATACGGTATTTCCGGGTTATGGATTTGCTTCGAATAAGGGGTATGGTTCCGCAGATCATATCAAAGCGCTAAAAGAACTAGGACCATCACCAATTCATAGAGCATCCTTTATCAAAAACTTTATTTAGGACAAGGAATAGTCCGTGAAGCATGCTATTTCTTGTATAGGTTATTATCGTAAAATTTACGCAGCGTAAAATATACGAAGCGTATAATATACACAGCATAAAGTATACGATGGTAAAATATAGGAAGCGAAGAATTTACGTACGTATACTATATGCGGAAATGAGGTTACGGTGGAAAAGGAAAAGAAAACAGCAGTTGCACTCTCTTATAATCCTAAAGATCCGGCACCTAGGATTATTGCATCGGGAAAGAATATCTTAGCAGATAAAATTATAAAAAAAGCCATGGAGGAAGATATCCCAATTCATAAGGATGTGCCTCTTGCGAATACTTTGTCGAAATTAGAGTTAGGAGATTGTATACCTCCTGAACTCTACGATATTGTAGCTCAAGTTTTATTGTTTGTTGACCGAATGGATTTGATTAAAGGAAGGGTAATGGGGGAAGTACCTAGTGAATAAAAAGGTTGAGGGGCTTACGAAAGAGACTGAAGCGGCGAATTATTTATCAGAACAGGGATATCAAATTCTTTCAAGAAATTATCGTTGTCGCCTTGGAGAAATTGATATTATAGCTAGGGAAAATGGATATTTGGTATTTGTTGAAGTGAAGTATCGATCGAATATGGAAATGGGGTTTCCAGAAGAAGCGATTACTATACATAAGCAGAAGCGAATAACGAATACAGCGAAATATTATCTTCTGGTAAATCGGTTACCAGAAAGTACTCCGTGTAGGTTTGATGTTGTTGTGATACTTAAGAAAGAGATACGATTAATAAAACATGCTTTTGATGCATATGGATCTTAAGGGTATCTATTGTTTTATACCCTTAATCATGACAAGGAAAAGTTTGAGATCCATACTTTTTCTTGTTTTCTAAAGCTCCAAAAAGTTTTATATGCGCAAAAGCTTTGGCTAGAATGGGGGTTCCAATGAGTGAAATTAAATTGACAGAACATGCAGTGCTTAAAAACGTAGGAGGCGTTCCATATGTTTCCTTTCCTATATTAGAGCAGTTCCCATACGTAAGACATGGTTTTTCTACTAGACTTGGCGGAGTTAGTAGTGGGATTTTTGAATCTATGAACCTTGGCTTTCGAAGGGGGGACTATGAAGACCTTGTCATGGAAAACTATGAGCGTATTTGCCATAGTATTGGGATAGAGGTTGATAATTTAGTATTTACTGATCAAGTGCATAAAACAAATGTTAGGGTAGCTACAGCATCGGATCGAGGAATGGGAATCAAGAAAAAGAATGTTCATACGGAAATTGATGGTCACATTACGAATGAGTCAGATGTTTCCTTATTAACATTTAGTGCGGATTGTGTACCTTTATTTTTCCTAGACCCAGTGAATAAAGCAATTGGATTAACTCATTCCGGATGGAGAGGTACTGTAAGTAAGATTGGAAAAGTTACCGTAGAACAGATGAACAAAGAATATGGAAGCAGGGCAGAGGATATTATTGTTGTCATCGGACCATGTATATGTAAGGACTGCTATGAAGTAAGTGAAGATGTAGCAGAAGAGTTTATGACTCATTTTACTAAGGAGCAATGGGAAAACTTTTTATTCCAACATGCTAAGAAATCAAAAGAAGGTCAAAAATATCAACTTGATTTATGGGAAGCAAATTATCAGTTATTACGAGAGGCAGGAGTAACATCCGAACATATTGTTAAGTCGGGATTATGTACTATGTGCCGACAAGACCTGTTCTTTTCACATCGTGGAAGTAAAGGACAAAGAGGTAGTTTAGCAGGATTTATGTCATTATCCTTACCGGATGTTAATAAGGAATAAGAATGACTCATTAAAAAGAACGAAAAAGAGTAATCATATTCATTACATTAGAAGTGATGAATTGGTTTTATTTTATAGTTATATAAGGAAAGCAAAAGAAAAGGACAGAATTAAATTCTGTCCTTTTTAAATTCGGTATGTCCAGAGAAGCTGGAATAAAAACAAAAAAGTTACCTATTAATAATGTTTTGTATTTAATGTTTTGTTTATTGGATTACATAGACTTGAATCAAATCTTTAAAAATGCAATGATTAAAAGTAGTATACCGCTTAACCAAGAAATGTTCATGGATATCTTTTTACTAATCAGATTACCAACGAAGCTTCCTACAACAATAGCAAGGATGCCAATGATGAATGAAAGAATAATAACATACCATACATTTATCTCTATCAGTGCTGCACCTAAACCAACTGCAAATCCATCAAATGATAAAGCAATAGCAAGGGATAATGCTTCCATTGGAGAGAGGGAATTTGATTCGTTTACGTCAGCAATCTTCGGATCTGCATACACATTTAAAATGAAGCGAAGATATAAAAAGGAAAAGTGTAACTCGTGCTCAAATTTGTTATGCTTTCGGATGTAAGCCTTAATTGTACTGTCGAATAACTTCGACATTCCAAGGATAAATAAAACAGTAAAGCTAACGGTACGGGTGATATCGTTAGATAGAATGGGACGAAGCAGATTTCCAAGTATTAAGGAGAGAGTTAGTGCCAAGGTGCAGATTCCGTTAATTATTAGCGTGGAAGACATCATAATTTTAATCTTGTTGGTACCGTATGCGAAGCTAGCTGCAAAAGTGTCTGCGGAAAGTGCCACTACAAGCAGGAGGGCTTCGAGTATTTCATTTGGAGAAAATGTCATAAGCTTCACCAGGAGCGATATTACCTTGCTCATAAATGACTTCATAGTACTATATGCAGCTAAGTTCTTGTCGGTTACTTGGGGAGAAAAAAAGACTACCTCATGCGAGGTAGTCTAACGCCACTGCAAGGCATTCGAATGCCTTAGTAGGGACGGTAAGTACAATTCTTATTTGGTTCGATAAGAATTCAATAATTCCTGAATTAAAGTAACTGGATTAATAATATCATTGACCGATGTATCATGATTTAAAGTATCAACAATGAGTGAGATATATCTGCTTAAATCTACGTTGCGGTAATAAGGACGTTTTAATAACTCTTCCTTGTTATATACTAGGTTGGTTGTGTAAATTCTATCGATATAGCCAGCTTCATAATATTCGTCAATTTTTTCCAAGCCGTTACAGAATAATCCAAAGGTAGCTGCAATAAAGACACGGCCAGCCTTTCTTCTCTTTAATTCTTTCGCAACATCTATGATACTATCACCAGAAGAAATGATATCATCAACAATAAAAACATCTTTTCCTTCTAAAGAGGAGCCAAGAAACTCATGAGCAATAATCGGATTTCTTCCGTCTATTATAGTAGAATAATCCCTTCTCTTATAAAACATACCCATTTCCACTCCAAGAACATTGGCATAGTAAACTGCGCGAGTCATACCGCCTTCATCAGGACTAATCACCATAAGGTGGTCTTTGTCAATGATAAGATCCTTTTCTATAAATAATAATTCACGAATGAATTGTAGGCTTGTATAGAAATTATCAAAACCACGAATTGGTATCGAATTTTGAATACGTGGGTCATGTGCATCAAAAGTAATAATATTTTCAACACCCATTTCAGATAATTCTTGTAATGCAAGAGCACAATCGAGTGATTCTAATTTGTCGCGGTGATGCTGTCTTCCTTCATATAAAAATGGAAGAATGACATTAACACGTTTCACTTTACTGATTTTTGCAGCGGCTATTACACGCTTTAAATCTTGAAAATGATCATCTGGTGACTTTATGGAATCTTCACCAAACATCATATAGTGATTGGAATAGTTCGTGACATCAGCGACTAAGAAAAGGTCACAGCCACGTATGGTTTCATTAATGACAGCCTTTGCTTCTCCAGTACCAAAACGAGGTATATCATAGGAAACAAGATAAGTGCTATTATCATATCCTAGAAAAGCTGGTAACGCCTCATGACTTTCTAACATTGCACGTCTAGCTTCCACGATGCATTGGTCTATTTTTGCACCGAGTGCTAAACAATTCTCCATAGGAATAATTTTGAGTGGAGCGACAGGGATTGTTTCCGTTATTTTTCTGTTACTCATGATGGTTCTCCCTTCTATTAAATCAACTTCCTTATTGTAGCTCCTTACAATTAGTACGTCAAGCGCATTATAAAGTAAATGAAGTGTATTGTATATTACCTTCTTCTTTCATCTTAAATTGAATCTGGAATACTTCCTCAATTTGTGCATTGTTAGAGAATTCTTGTCTGTTAGAGACATTAATAATGTTACCCTCTTTCATAAGGATTAAGATATCTGCAATTTGTAGTGCTTCACTAATATCGTGTAAAATTACTAGAATTGTCTTCCCTTGATTACGCAGTGCCTTTAAAAGTTCTAAAAACTCCAAACGATGTTTGATATCAAGAGAGGTGGTAGGTTCATCTAAAATAAGATAATCGCTATTTTGTGCAAGAACCATAGCAAGATATACTCGTTGACATTCTCCACCGGACAATGTCTTTACATTCTTTCCGACAAAATCGAGAGTATTTGTAAGCTCCATTACTCTTCTTATGATACGGTCATCTTGGTCGGTTCTTTTTTTCATTATTGTAGAGTAGGGAAAACGTCCTTGTTCTACTAAGGTTTCTGCATTCATGGAAGGAAGTTCACATATTTGAGGTAAAAAGGCGATACGTTTTGCTCTTTTTGTTGGTGTAAGAGAATAAAGTGGTACACCATCTAAGGTAATGGAACCTTCTAACAACAATTTTTTATTCGCTAGACATTGTACTAAGGTTGATTTACCACAACCATTTGGACCTAGTATTGCGGTAATTGTACCGTATGGAAAGGATACACTGATATCATTGATCACAGGTGTTTTTTGAAAACCCGCTGAAACATTCTCGTATTTAAGCATACTGCTGCGCTCCTTTCTGTCGGAAAAGTAGATAAATAAAATAAGGACAGCCCAGGAAAGACATCATAATACCTACAGGAACTTCGTAAGGACTAAAAAGTAGCCTGCCAATTAAATCAGAGGAGACCACGAAGAAGGAGCCTAGCATTGCAGTATAAGGAATTAATAGCTTAATATTATTTCCTACAAAACGACGTGCAATATGGGGAACGATAAGACCGACAAAACCTAGTAAGCCCGCAAAACTTACAACACTACCTGCTAAACTTGCACACAGGATTAAAAAAAATACTCGAACGAGAGGTACTCGAATACCAAGTGAGGTAGCAATCGTGTCACCTAAGGATAATGCATTTAAGTATCTACGAAACAGAAAGACTACAATCAGTGAAATCAGAATAAGAAGCAACGGAAGATATAGCTTATGATTCATGCGGATACCAGATAGGGAACCAAGCATAAAAGAATAGGAACTATCTGTTATGTCAGGGTTAAGTAACAAAAGGAGGTTACTGAAAGAATTTAAAATGCTTGAGATAGCGATACCAGCGAAAAGAATCGTGGTTTTCGATATATAAGCATGATAGGAGAGAATGGCAATGAGTAGGCAGGCAAAGAAAGCACCCAAAAAGGCTGCCAATGGTGCAAACAAAAATTGTCCTGGTAATAAGCTAAATAAGAGTATTACTCCGAGACCTGCACCGGAGTTGATTCCTATGATACTTGGAGATGCAAGAGCATTGTTTAACAAAGTTTGTAAGATTAATCCCGCAACAGACAAGCCAGTTCCAGCAAAGATAGCAGATAATACTCTTGGAAACCGGACTTGCGTTAAAATAATTTCATGTACACTATTAGAAGGTTTTGCAAATGGAAAGATAGCAGCAAATACATCTTGTATTGGAATATCGATACTCCCAAGACAAATGGCTAAAATACAGCTAAAGAATAAGAAAAAACCTAGGAATAAGAACTTAAATACGGTAGGAATGGAAAGAAAAAAGGAGTGGTTAAATACTCCATTTGATTTGATTTGAATGGATAGGTTTTCTTTGTATTCCTTCATTGCGACTCCTTTGGATATAATAAATTAGCTAGATATTCATAGGCTTTACCCCAGTTTTTGTTTGGTTTATAAGAGAATAGATTTTTTGGAAGAAAGTAAATCTTATTCTCCTTGATGGCCTTAAATTTTTGATATGTTGGATTCTTAATAAACTCTTGTTCGACGAACATTTTTGTTTCTTCTACGTTGTCCTCCATAATAGAAATATATATTTGATCCACGTTTGAAGTTGACAAAATTTCAGGGCTTAATTTATCTGATAGGATGGAAGAATCAGATACCGTATTGATTGCTTTCATATCATTTAGCATATCACCGACAAAATGGTTGGTTGACATGACTTTAATTCCTTGAAGACTTGCGAGCAAGAATAATACCTTAGGGGAATTTTTTACATTACTAGTTTCCTCTATAATCTGCTCAACCGTATTTAAAACTTCAGTTCCGTAGGTTTGATATCTATCCTGTGTATTTAAGATTGTTGTAAAGGATTTTAACATGGACAGATAATCAAGAAAGCTATCTATTTGAAATAACAAAGTTTTGATTTCATTGTCCCTTAAAATTTCTGCGAGTTCAACTTGTTCTGGATAGTCATTTGTTAGTATAACAAGATCAGGTTCTAATTTGAGTAATCGTTCCACATTAATAGCTCTTCCATCACCATTTCCCACCACAGTCACATTCTCTTTTTTTACTAAGCTTCGGTCAATGCTATCTGGAACAGTAATCGATACCGTACCTCCGGCATCTTGCCATACTTGTGCATAAGAAGAAAATAACACAGCAACTTTTTTAGGTGGTGTAGTAAATGTCGTAAAAAACCCACTGTCATCAATAATGACATGATTGTTATGGTTTGGTTTTGCATTCGTTTGAACAGAACCTGGTTCCTTTGTAGGCGTTGGTACAATGTTTTCTATCTGTTTTGCAAGATAGTTTCTTACAGGAAATATGCCGGCTAGAGGAAGTTTTTGTAACTTATAAAGATCAGTAGCATCGCTTGTTTTTATCTGCCGATTTAAGGAAATACTTCCATACAAGTGATAGGGGGATTTGGAATCATAAATTAAGGTATGTGATTCTTTTTCATTCCCGTTGCTACAACCGCAAAAGGTTATAACGAATAGCAATAAAAAAGCAAGGTAAAATTTTTTAGTCATATCTAATCACCTTCTTAATTGGATTTGTATATGTATATTTTGGTTCGATTTGAAGAATTTTAAACAACATATAGAGATAGTGTTGTTTTTTGTATCGACCTTGTTCGATAAAAAAGCACGAAGTTAATCAAAGATTGGAGGATTTAATGAAAGCATTTGTTTCGTATCCGCTTTAACAGAGGAAATTAATGAATGTATATTGCGTTACTGCATTTGGGATGGTAAACTATAGTGAATGAATCATGGTGTAAATAAGGAAAAAATAAGAAAATTTGCATTTTTATATACCTTGCTAGCACCAAGCATTTAAGATAGGATAGTGTGAAAGAACAAGGTTTATTCACATGAAAATTTGTGCCTGTGGACCAAAGTTTGCAGGCTATGGAAAGGCTATGATTATAATATGGAACACAATCAATCGAGCAGACATTATATAAAAGATGTTCAAAAGGGAAGTATTGCTGAGGAGCTGGAGTTATCCTACGGTGATGAGCTTCTTCGTATAAATGGAAAAAAGATTAAAGATGTACTAGATTATCATTATTTGATTAATGATGAATTTCTAACTCTATTGGTTCGAAAGCCAAATGGCGAGGAATGGGAATTAGAGATTGAAAAAGATTATGAACAAGATCTTGGGATAGAGTTTGAAGAAGGGTTAATGGATTGCTATCAATCTTGTCGTAATAAATGTATTTTTTGCTTTATTGACCAAAACCCAAAGGGGATGAGAGATACCATTTATTTTAAGGATGACGATGCAAGATTATCCTTCCTTCAGGGTAATTATATAACGTTAACTAATATGAGTAAGGAGGAAGTAGACCGTATCTGTTTCTATAAACTTTCTCCAATTAATATATCTGTACACACGACGAATGGTGAACTTCGAAAGAAGATGCTAAACAATCGTTTTGCAGAGGACACCTTATCTTATCTGGATCAATTTTATGAAGCGGGTTTGGAGATGAATGGACAGATTGTATTATGTCCAGATTATAACGATGGTGTAGAACTTGATAAGACGATAGAGGATTTAACAAAGTACCTTCCATTTATGAAATCATTATCTGTAGTTCCGGTAGGGTTAAGTAAACACCGCGATAACTTAACGAAACTTCGTAAGTTTACAAAAGAAGAGTCATTAAAGGTAGTGGAACAAATTGAGGGCTGGCAAAAGAAGATAAAAAAAGATAGAGGCACTCGCTTTGTGTTTGCCAGTGATGAATGGTATATCAATGCAGGTCTGCAGGTTCCAAAAGAAGAAATCTATGAAGGATATCCACAGATAGAAAATGGCGTCGGTATGGTACGATCTTTAGTGGATGAAGTTACAGATTATCTTTCTAAAATCGAAACAACGAAAGAGAGAATTGAAGTCTCCCTGATAACTGGTATGCTTGTTTCGGATATTATAGTTAAGTTAGCGAATCAAGTAATGGATAAATTTGAAAACCTTACAGTCCATGTTTACCCAATCGTAAATCATTTCTTTGGTGAGGACATTACAGTAACAGGACTACTGACCGGTCAAGACATCATAGACCAATTAAAGGGGAAACCTCTTGGGGAAGCATTACTAATGTCTGATGTGATGTTACGCTCTGGAGAAGAGATACTTCTAGATGACATGACAGTGAAAGATATTGAAAAGGCTTTACAAACAACTATTCGTATTGTAAAATCAGATGGAATGTCATTGGTAAATGCAATGATAAAAAAAAGTGATAGATAGTAAAGTTCGCGAAGCTTACTTTTTCTTGACATACAATAAAAAGTTTGCAAAGCGCACTTTTATTGTATGTAGGAGTACCATATTTAAAGTAGATTTGGTATACAGTAATTAGTGCTCGTGTACAAAATACTATTGTTAATAAAGGGCGCTAAAGCGCCAGAATAGAGGATTAAATGAGTAAATCGATAGTCGCAGTTGTGGGTAGACCAAACGTTGGAAAATCCACCTTATTCAATGCGTTAGCAGGTGATCGTATTTCGATAGTTAAGGACACTCCTGGTGTAACAAGAGACCGTATCTATGCGGATATTACATGGCTTGATAAACAGTTTACACTTGTTGATACCGGTGGTATTGAGCCGGAAAGTAAGGACATGATGCTTACTTATATGAGAGAGCAGGCAGAGATCGCCATTGCTACAGCAGATGTTATTATGTTTGTAGTAGATGTTCGCCAGGGGCTTTTAGATGCAGACCATAAAGTTGCTGATATGCTTCGTAGATCTGGCAAACCTGTCATAATAGTTGTAAATAAAGTGGATAGTTTTGAAAAGTTTATGCCAGATGTTTATGAATTTTATAATTTAGGTATTGGTGATCCGGTTCCAGTATCTGCAGCTTCCATGTTAGGTTTTGGTGATTTACTCGACATTGTAGTCGGACATTTTCCACCAGAAGCTTTGGAAGAAGAAGAGGATGAGCGCCCTCGAATTGCGATTGTTGGTAAGCCAAATGTAGGAAAATCCTCGATTATCAATAAGTTACTTGGAGAGAATCGTGTGATTGTTTCTGATGTTGCAGGTACTACAAGAGATGCAATTGATACCGCAGTAACTTGGAATAAGAAGGATTATGTTTTTATTGATACTGCTGGGCTCCGTCGTAAGAGTAAGATTAAAGAAGAGCTTGAACGTTTTAGTATTATTCGTACGGTAAGTGCTGTAGAGCGTGCGGATGTTGTGGTTGTCGTAATCGATGCCGATGAAGGTGTTACCGAGCAGGACGCAAAGATTGCAGGAATTGCACATGAACGTGGAAAAGGTATTATTATAGCGGTTAATAAATGGGACTCAATTGAAAAGGATGATAAGACAATCTATAAGTATACGAACCGTATCCGTGAAATCTTATCCTTCTTACCTTATGCAGAAATTATGTTTATATCTGCAAAGACTGGTCAGCGTATAACAAAATTATTTGATTCCATCGAAGTTGTGATTCAAAATAGAAATCTTCGTATTTCAACCGGTGTACTCAATGAAATAATGATGGAAGCAACAGCGCTTCAACAGCCACCATCCGATAAGGGTAAGAGACTTCGTTTGTACTACATTACTCAAGTAGCAGTGAAGCCGCCAACCTTTGTCATCTTTGTGAATGACAAGGAATTAATGCACTACTCATATACCAGATACATTGAGAATAAAATCAGAGAAGCATTTGGCTTTTCAGGAACATCATTAAAATTCTTTATTCGCGAACGTAAGGAAAATGACTAAGAAATTCGGGAGGATATTGTCATGGTTTGGAGAATAATAATATGTCTGTTGTCTGGGTACGCCTTTGGTTGTATCTCTACTGGTTATGTTGTAGGTAAAATCAATCATGTGGACATCCGTAAATATGGAAGTGGAAACGCTGGTACAACAAATGCTTTAAGAACACTTGGCTGGAAGGCGGGAGCTATCACTTTCTTAGGGGACTTCTTAAAAGCTATTATTCCAATCATAGTATTTCGCAATATTATTTTTAAAGATGTTGAGTATAATCAACTCTTTGCATTATATATGGGCCTTGGTATTGTACTTGGTCACTGCTATCCATTTTGGTTAGGGTTCAAAGGAGGAAAAGGGATAGCAGTAACCGCAGGTGTTATGGCAGCATTTGATCCGTTATTGATACCATTTTTTATCGTTATCTTTGTAGCAGTTGTTTTCCTTACGAAATATGTATCTGTTGGTTCTATGTTAATATCCATTCTACTTCCTGTTTGGATTTTAATTCGTTATCCTGGAGAGCTACATATGTTTATTCTTGGCCTTTTATATGTAGCATCCGCGATATACATGCACCGTGCTAATATTAAACGTTTGCTAAATGGTACGGAAAATAAAATTGGTCAGAAGGTAAAAATAGAGAAAAATAGCTAAGACATAAAGTTGCTATTGTTATAAAGGGCGCGAAGCGCCGGAATCGAGGTTAGAATGAAAATTAGCGTTCTTGGTGCGGGAACCTGGGGAACAGCACTTACAATCTTACTTAGTAATAATGGACATGAAGTTACACTATGGTCTGCGTTAGACAAAGAAGTGGTAGCATTAAATACGGATAGGGGAAGTATTCCAAACCTTCCAGGAGCAGTGTTACCGGATTCGGTTGTAGTGACCAATTCTCTAAACGATGCTTTTAAAGCCCCAGAATTTGTAGTATTTGCAGTTGCTTCTCCTTATGTTAGAGAAACCGCAAAGAGGGTATCGTCCTATGTAAAGGATCATATGGTTATTGTAAATGTTGGTAAGGGGATTGAAGAGACCACGCTTGATACCTTAACTGATATTATTGAGGAAGAAATTCCAAATGCAGATGTGGCTGTTATGTCTGGCCCTAGCCATGCAGAAGAGGTTAGTCGTGGCATTCCAACTACTTGTGTAGTTGGTGCAAAATCAAAAAAGACAGCATCTTTAATTCAAGATGCATTCATGAATGATTGTTTCCGAGTTTATACGAGCCCTGATATTATTGGTATCGAGTTAGGTGGTTCGTTAAAGAATGTAATTGCACTTGCTGCTGGTATTGCCGATGGACTCGGTTTTGGTGATAATTCGAAGGCAGCTTTGATGACAAGAGGGATAGCTGAAATTAGCCGTCTTGGTATGAAGATGGGCGGAAAGCTTGAAACCTTCTCTGGATTATCCGGAGTTGGAGATTTGTTTGTAACTTGTACAAGCAAACATAGTCGAAATCGTAATGCTGGATACCTAATTGGGCAAGGTTATACGATGAAAGAAGCAATGGATGAAGTGAAACAAGTAGTAGAAGGAGTTTACTCTGCAAAAGCTGCATTAAAGCTTTCAAAACAATATGAGGTTGAGATGCCTATTGTAGAGCAGATTAACTTAGTATTGTTTGAAAATAAATCTGCGAAGGCTGCAGTAAGTGATTTACTGCTTCGCGACAAGACACAAGAAAACAATTCATTAGAATGGTAGAAAAGGAGAAAAAACAAATGAAAATCGCATTAATTAACGAGAACAGCCAGGCAGCCAAAAATGCTGTGATTTATGAAAGCTTAACAAAGGTTGTAGAGCCAATGGGACATGAAGTATACAATTACGGTATGTTCGGTGCTGAGGATCCAAATTCCTTAACTTATGTACAGAATGGTATCTTAGCAGCAGTATTATTAAACTCTAATGCAGCAGATTATGTTATTACAGGCTGCGGTACTGGTGAAGGTGCTATGCTAGCATGTAATTCCTTCCCTAACGTAGTATGTGGTCATGTAGTGGATCCATCCGACGCTTTCATGTTTTCACAGATTAACGATGGAAATGCAATTGCTCTTCCATTTGCAAAGGGATTTGGCTGGGGAGCTGAATTAAATCTTCAATATATTTTTGAAAAGTTATTTGATGGAGAAAGTGGACAAGGTTATCCAAAGGAAAGAGCTATCCCAATGGAGAGAAATAGAAAGATATTAAATGAAGTAAAGAAAATTACTCATGTTGATTTAGTAACAATCTTAAAGAACTTAGACCAAGAGTTAGTAAAAGGTGCTTTAAGTGGTGCGAAGTTTAAAGAATACTTCTATGCTAATTGTCAGTGTGACAAGATTAGAGCTGCAGTAGCTGAAATCGTAGGGGAATAAGAAAAACAAATGTTAAATAAGCTTTGGAGGCATAGATGAAAGAGGTAATAGTAATCGGAGTAGCAGGTGGATCTGCTTCTGGAAAAACAACGGTCGCAGCACGTTTAAAAGAGGAATATAATGATAATGTCGAATTGATTTGTCATGATAGTTATTATTTAGCACATGATGATATGCCTTTCGAAGAACGTGTAAAGATTAATTACGACCATCCGAATGCGTTTGATACGGAGCGTATGTTAAGAGATATCCGTAGTTTAAAGCAAGGAATCGCGATTGATTGTCCGGTATATTCCTATTCGGAACACAATCGTACCAAGGAAACAGTCCATATTAGAGCAACAAAGGTTATTATTATAGAAGGCTTCTTAATCTTTGAAAACAAGGAACTCCGTGATTTGATGGATATCAAAATATTTGTGGATACGGATGCAGACGAGCGTTTAGTACGCCGTATTTTGAGAGATGTAAAAGAACGTGGTCGCAGTTTAGAATCTGTTATTTCGCAATATATTAATACAGTAAAACCAATGCATGAACAATTTGTTGAACCAACGAAAAAGTATGCAGATATCATCATTCCTCGTGGTGGTGAAAATCAGGTGGCGCTCCAGATGGTAATGAACCGAATTAAAGCAATTGTAGAAGAAGAGACAAAGAACTAAGAATATTTTGTTTGCCCCTTTCATATATATTACTAGCTTGTAATTATATGGAAGGGGTATTGTTATGGATAATTTTAATGTATACAAAGACATCAAAGCCCGAACCAATGGAGAAATATATATCGGTGTTGTTGGCCCGGTTCGTACGGGAAAATCCACTTTCATCAAGAGATTTATGGATTTGTTAGTAATACCGAATATAGAGGATGTACATAGTAGAGAGCGTGCCATCGATGAGCTGCCTCAGAGTGCTCAAGGAAAAACAGTAATGACAACAGAACCAAAGTTTATTCCGAAGGAAGCCGTTGACATTCAAGTTCTTGGTGATGTTGATTTATCCGTTCGTATGATTGATTGTGTTGGTT
>NZ_DAMADT010000018.1:53387-90448 GCF_031997925.1 Lachnoclostridium sp.
GCATACGGAGAATGAACAGGAGCGATTAGTAAAGACTCCTTGGTTTGATTATGAGATACCGTTTACTCAAGCAGCGGAAATTGGAACGAAGAAGGTTATTAATGACCACTCTACCATTGGAATTGTTGTAACCTGTGATGGAAGCTTCGGTGATATTCCAAGAGATAACTACTTAGTTCCAGAAGAGAGAACGATTGAAGAACTAAAAAGGATAGGAAAGCCTTTTGTAGTTTTATTAAATTCCAATCATCCTTTATCAGAGGATACCAAACTGTTAGCTGAAAAAATGGGTGAAAAGTATGATGTTATGGTAATGCCTGTCAACTGCGAACAGTTAAAGAAAGAAGATATCAATAAGATTCTTAGCAATGTATTATCTGTATTTCCAATTACGGAAATCAGCTTTTATCTTCCAAAATGGATTGAGATGTTCCCTAGAGATCATTACATCAAAAAATCAATTATTGATACAGCGAAAGAGATGCTTCGCAAACTTCATCTGATGAAAGATGTAAATGAAGAGAACTGTAGAGTAGACAATCCATACGTCAATGAGTTTAAAGTAGATAAGATGGTAATGGAAGATGGTAGTGTCAAGATGATTGTTGACATTGATAATCGCTTCTATTATGACATTATCAGTGAAATGACAGGAATCCCTGTAAGCGGTGAATACGAATTCATGAAGATGATAAAAGAGCTTGCAGCAAGAAAACAGGAATACGAGAAAGTTAGTAGTGCTTGCGAACAAGTAAAACATAAAGGGTATGGAGTAGTATCTCCTTCCCAAAATGAAATTGTGATCGAAGAACCGCAAGTAATTCGTCATGGAAATAAATATGGTGTTAAGATTAAAGCCAACGCTCCTTCAGTACATATGATTCAGGCAAATATTGAAACAGAAATTGCACCTATTGTTGGAACTGAAGAGCAGGCACTTGACTTAATTGCTTATATGAAGGAACAAGCGGAGACTTCTCCAGAAGGTATCTGGGAGACGAACATCTTTGGTAAGACGATGAAACAGTTAGTGGATGAAGGTATTGCTTCTAAGATTAATAAGATGAATGATGACAGTCAAATGAAACTTCAAGAAACCATGCAAAGAATTATTAATGAAAGCAATGGTGGATTGATTTGTATTATCATTTAAGAAAGATTTTCTATGTAGGTGTTGCCTCATTAGTATATAGCTAATGAGACAGCACTTTTTTTTAATGGGATACCCCTAAGGGCGGTTTTTCCGAGGGAGTGGCGAAGCCACTTTGTTAATTCTGTACAAGATAGGAAAGAATTATCATGTAGATATTGACAACACTGCTAGATGTTGGTATAATATTTGTGTAATATTTGTAATAGATATTTAATATATTAATCATAGATAGAATGCTACTCTTACTTTTATAGGATTTATTGTTAACAGTACCTCTTTTCTGGCTGTGATGACAAAGATAAAAAAGTAAGAAAGAAGTAAATCAAAATCTAGGAGGTATGTCATGAAGCAGGTGGTAAAGAAAGTAGCAACAGCCATGACAATAGCAGCGGTTTTAGTTTGTTCTTCGCAAGCTATCACTACGAAGGCAGAAGAAATAAAAGAAGAAAAATCCTTGGGTGGATTATCTAAAGTATTAGATAACTACAATAACGAAGGCATCTCAAATAAATCACAATCTACAACTCTATTATCTACTCAGATTTCTATTCCAGAAAATATCGCGATTGCGAAATGTAATGATTATGTTAATATAAGAGAAAAAGCAGGTACCTCCTATAATATTATTGGTATCTTAACAAAAGATTCGTACGGTATTGTATTAGAAGTTATAGATGGATGGGCAAGGATACAATCTGGTTCTGTTACAGGATACGTTTCAACGGATTATCTCTATATGGGAGCAGAAGGCACTGCAAAGGCAAAAGAACTAGCAAGTCTATTAGCGACGGTTACGGCGAACTCCGTTAATGTTAGAAAAGAACCATCTACCCTCGCAAATGATAACATTATTGAGGAAGTAGTAAAAGGCGAAGACCTCGCGGTATTAAGTGCAGAGGTAGTTACGAAAAATGACCCAGGTGCAGTTCTCTGGGTAAAGGTTGCATTAGATGATTCTGAAGGAGAAGAAGTCGTTGGGTATGTAGCAAAGGATTATGTCGATGTAGGATACAAATGGAAATCTGCTTCTAAAGTAGATATTGAAGTTGCGAACTCTTCACCGTTACGATATAATCTAGTGAATGAATCGAAAAAGTACATAGGCTTACGATATGTTTGGGGAGGTACTAGTTTAACCACAGGCGCGGATTGCTCTGGATTTGTATGGGCTATTTATAAAAAGTGTGGATTGAATGCTTCAAGCCTTGGACTTCCAAGAACATCCTCTGAAATGGCGCGTGGAGGAAATAAAGTTACCAGTGCTACAATTAAACCAGGAGATTTAGTTTTCTATGGAGATAGTAGCGGACGTGTGAATCATGTGGCCATGTATATAGGAAATAACCAAGTAATTCATGAAAGTGGAAGACAAACAGGTTGTAAGATTTCTAATATGTATTATCGAAAAGTAGTCACAATGAGAAGTTATTTACAGTAGGAATAGAAGGGTGTCGTATTCAGAAAAATTAATTTCTGTTTCGACACCCTTTACAATACCATTGACATTAATAGTTGATATTCCTATAATAAGAAAGTAGCAGTATTAACGACTGCAATTAGATATAATATGCAATGGGTATAAGCCAGACTAAAAAACTTTAAACAGAAGAAAGGGAATCCTACATGTTGCCTGTAATGTTGATTATTATTGCTTGTGTTATTGGTATTGTGATAAAAATAGAATACGATAAGACAAACAGTAAAAAGAAATTAATAGTGAAATTAAACCGCCAATGGGGTGATGTACCAAAAGATGAATTTAGCCAAGAAAAATTAAATTCACTCTCCACTTACTATAAAGCAGTTCAAAGAGAATCTGGAGATATTGATGCTATTACGTGGAATGACCTTGATATGGACCAGATTTTTATGACAATTAACAGTACCTGTAGTGCTGCAGGTGAAGAATATTTATTTGCTCTACTTCATCAACCAGAATTTTCGGAAGAAAAATTATTGGAACGTAACCGTCTGATAGAATTTTTCCGTACAAACAAAGAAAAACGTCTAGAAGTACAAACGATTCTAGCTGGTATGGGTAAGATGCGAAACATTAGTGTATATGAATATATGAATCGCCTTAATAACCTTCCAAGAGAGAACAATGCTACTCATTACTTTTTAATACTTTCGATAGTAATTGCAGTAGGCTATATCTTTGTGGATCCTATGATTGGATTTTTATTAACAGCTGGTACAGTAATTAATAATATTGTTCGTTACTATAAACGTAAAGCTGAGATTGAAAAGTATTTTCAAGTTGTGACCTATATAATAAGATTATTAGATAGTGCGAAGAAGTTAAGTGAAGTTGATATTGAAGAAATTAGTAAATATAAGGACAAGCTTAGTAAAATTTCCAAAAGTTATGCAGGATTTCGTAAGGGGGCAGGAGTGGTTGCTTCAAAAAATCCGAATGGAAGTCTTGCAGATATGTTTTTAGACTATGTTCGTATGATTTTTCATATTGATTTAATCAAATTTAATTCGATGATGAATACCTTTGATGATAAACAAGGAGAATTAAACAGTGTTTATGAAATCATGGGTATGATTGATAGTATGATAGCAGTTGCATCTTTTCGTGAATTAATGGAGGTATATTGTCTTCCTAAGCTTACAAAGAGTGAGAAGCCATTTCTTGAAGCAGAGAATATCTATCATCCGATGTTAAATGGTCCAGTGAAAAATAGCATCAAAGAACACAGCAGTGTATTAATTACAGGTTCGAATGCTTCTGGTAAGTCTACTTTTATTAAGACACTTGCAATCAATGCAATTTTAGCACAGACAATCTATACGGTAATGAGTGATGAATACAATGCAAGCTTCTTTAAGGTTGCATCTTCCATGGCATTACAGGACAACCTTTACGGCAATGAAAGTTACTATATTGTTGAAATTAAATCCTTAAAGAGAATAATTGATATGCTTGAGGATAAGGTTCCGACCTTATGCTTCGTGGATGAGGTACTTCGAGGTACGAATACTTTAGAGCGTATTGCAGCGTCCTCCCGTATACTATTAAGTTTAGCCAAAGGAAATGCAATGTGTTTTGCGGCGACTCATGATATCGAGTTAACGCATATCCTTGAGAAATATTATTCCAATTATCACTTCCAAGAGCAGGTTGTGGATAATAATATATTATTTGATTATGTCTTATATGAAGGCAGAGCAGTTTCTAAAAATGCGATTAAACTTCTTAGTATCATTGGCTATACCGATGATATTATTGATGCCGCTACAGAATCTGCAAATGAATTTTTAGAGAAAGGTGAATGGAAGGTTATCGAATAGATAACCTTCTTCGGAGGATTTTTATGAAGGTTACCATTTATACAGATGGTGCCGCCAGAGGAAACCCAGATGGTCCCGGTGGATACGGAACCATCTTATCTTATATAGATTCTACTGGTGTAGAACATATCAGGGAATACTCGGGTGGTTATAAAAAGACAACAAATAACCGAATGGAGTTAATGGCTGCCATAGTTGGACTTGAGGCTCTAACGAAACCTTGTGCGGTGACGCTTTATTCGGATTCACAATATGTAGTGAAAGCATTTAATGAACACTGGCTTGATGGCTGGGTAAAAAAAGGTTGGAAGCGTGGTAAGAATGAGCCTGTAAAAAACGTGGATTTATGGAAGCGGTTACTTGCAGCTAAGAATCAACACGATGTTACTTTTTGCTGGGTCAAAGGACACGACGGACATCCGCAAAACGAACGCTGCGATGTACTTGCAACTACGGCAGCAGATGGTAACAATTTAGCAGATGATATCATAGTTGAATAAAACTTGTTAGAAACAAAGTGACTTTTAGTCACGAAACTGTAAGAAAGGAAGAACGTAAGATGGCACAACTAACTCCAATGATGCAGCAGTATGTGGAGACGAAAGAACAATATAAGGATTGTATTCTTTTTTATCGTTTGGGTGACTTCTATGAAATGTTCTTTGAGGATGCCTTAGTAGCTTCTAAGGAATTAGAGATAACCTTAACCGGGAAAAATTGCGGACAAGAAGAACGTGCTCCAATGTGCGGGATACCTTATCATGCCGCAGAAGGCTATATTTCTAAGTTAATTGGGAAGGGATATAAAGTTGCGATCTGTGAGCAAGTAGAAGATCCTAAGTTAGCAAAAGGAATTGTAAAACGAGAGGTTATCCGTATCGTTACTCCTGGAACGAATCTAAATACCCAGACATTAGATGAAACGAGAAATAACTATCTTATGGGAATTATCTTTACCGAGGAATTTTGCGGTATATCAACGGTTGATATCACAACGGGTGATTACTACGTAACTGAGGTCGATAATAACCGTAAGATTTTAGATGAAATATATAAATATGCACCTTCGGAAATTGTTTGTAACCAAGAATTTTTTCAATGTGGGCTGGATATTGAAGATTTAAAAAATAGATATCAAATAGCAGTATCAACCTTTGAGGACTGGTTTTATGACACCGAACAGAGTGTTAAGACATTGAAGGAACATTTTAAAGTAGGTTCTTTAGATGGTCTTGGATTAAAAGATTATTCTGTCGGTGTAAATGCAGCTGGTGCTATCTTAAAGTACCTTTATACCACGCAGAAGAATTCACTTAGTCATTTGACACATATTACACCATATATCACAAGCCGCTATATGGTGATAGACAGTTCCAGTAGAAGAAATCTAGAATTGACGGAGACACTTCGTGAAAAGCAAAAACGAGGGTCTCTTCTTTGGGTTTTAGATAAAACCAAAACAGCTATGGGGGCTAGAATGCTTCGTAGTTTTGTGGAACAGCCACTTATTACAATCGATGAGATTTCAGCTCGTTATGATGCAATTTCAGAACTGAACGACAATGTGATAACTCGGGAAGAAATACGAGAATACTTAAATTTTATTTATGATTTGGAACGCTTGATGGGGAAAATCAGCTATAAGAGTGCAAATCCAAGAGATTTAATCTCTTTTGCTTCTTCACTATCCATGCTTCCACATATCAAATACTTGTTATCAACCTGCGAATCCACATTGTTAAAACAAATTCATGAAGAGATGGATGCCCTTAGTGACCTGCAAAGTTTAATTGATCGTTCTATTGCAGAAGAACCACCGATTGGAATCAAAGAGGGTGGCATCATAAAAGAAGGTTTCCATACCGAAGTTGATACCCTTAGAAAAGCGAAAACCGAAGGGAAAGTATGGCTTGCTGAACTGGAAGCGAAAGAAAAAGAGCAGACAGGGATTAAGAACCTTAAGGTGAAATACAATCGTGTCTTTGGTTATTATCTTGAAGTAACGAATTCTTATGCAAATCTGGTTCCGGAAAACTGGATTAGAAAGCAAACGTTATCAAATGCTGAGCGTTATACAACACCAGAACTTAAGGAATTAGAAGATAAGATTTTAAATGCAGAGGATCGTTTATTTTCTCTTGAGTATGATTTATTTGCTGAAATTAGAGATCAAATCGCCAAAGAAGTAAAGCGTATTCAAAAAACTGCAAAAGCAGTAGCGAATATTGATGCGTTTGCTTCACTAGCCTATGTTGCAGAACGGAATCAGTTTATCCGTCCTGAATTAAATACCAATGGAAAAATTGATATAAGAGAGGGTAGACATCCGGTTGTAGAACAAATGATACCAAACGATATGTTTGTGTCAAATGATACTTATCTTGATAATGAAGAGAAAAGAGTTTCCATTATCACCGGACCTAATATGGCTGGTAAATCAACCTATATGAGGCAAACTGCGTTAATTGTATTAATGGCTCAGGTAGGAAGCTTTGTTCCGGCCTCTTATGCAAACATTGGGATTGTTGACCGTATATTTACCAGAGTGGGTGCGTCCGATGATTTAGCAAGTGGTCAGAGTACCTTTATGGTTGAGATGACTGAGGTAGCGAATATCCTTCGAAATGCTACGAAGAACAGTTTATTAATCTTAGATGAAATTGGCCGTGGTACGAGTACTTTTGATGGACTAAGTATTGCATGGGCAGTGATTGAACATATCAGTAACACATCCTTACTAGGTGCTAAGACATTATTTGCGACGCATTACCATGAGTTAACAGAATTAGAGGGAAAGATTTCTGGAGTTAATAATTACTGTATCGCTGTGAAAGAACAAGGAGAAGATATTGTCTTTCTTCGAAAGATTATTGGCGGTGGTGCGGATAAGAGCTATGGAATTCAGGTTGCGAAACTTGCTGGTGTTCCAAGCTCAGTATTAGCAAGAGCAAGGGAAATTGTTGAGAAGCTAAGTGAGAATGACATTGCAGAAAAAGCAAGACATATTGTATCTGCTGCGGAAATTTCCAATACCTCTGAAGTGGATACCTCGGAAGAGGATACGACTAAAGCGGATACGACTAAAGTGAATTCCACTGAAGTGAATTCCACTGAAGTGGAAGGCAATAAGGAGTCTATAGAACAGCCAAGAACCTTTGGGCAGATGTCGTTGTTCCTTTCAGAAGATACAAAACAGAAAAAATCTTCTTCCGATTTTTCTGAGAAGTTATTGCAGGAAATAAATCAATTTGATCTAGCCAATATGACACCAGTAGAAGCATTGTTAAAATTAGATAAATTACAGAAAAAAATTCGGTCCCATACTTAAAAAAGCGATGGCGGTTTGGGAAATTTGAAAGAAAGGAGGGGACTATGGCAAAGATAGCACTATTAGATCAAGGTACGATTAATCAAATCGCAGCAGGTGAAGTAGTGGAACGACCTGCCTCCGTAGTAAAAGAATTAATTGAAAATGCTATTGATGCAGGGGCTACCGCAGTTACCGCTGAGATTAAGGATGGCGGGATAAGTTTTATTCGAATCACAGACAATGGAGCAGGAATAGTAAAGGATGACATTCCATTGGCTTTTCTTAGACATTCCACGAGCAAAATTGAGAGTATTGAAGATTTATTAACAATTGGCAGCCTTGGGTTTCGTGGAGAGGCATTATCCAGTATCGCATCTGTAGCTCAGGTAGAGCTTGTTACGAAAACAAGAACTGCTTTTACTGGGATACGATATCTAATTGAAGGCGGGGAAGAACAGAGCATGACAGAGATTGGATGCCCTGACGGAACCACGTTCATTGTTCGTAACTTATTTTTTAACACTCCTGCAAGAAGAAAATTCTTAAAATCTACGATGACGGAAGCGTCCTATATCAGTGACTTGATGGAACGCCTTGCTGTTTCGCATCCGGATATATCCTTTAAGTTCATTAATAATAACAAGACGGTTCTTCATACGTTTGGAAACAGTCAATTAAAAGATATTATTTACCATGTCTATGGCAGAACAATAGCTGCAGAGGTTGTTACGGTTGAGAATGGAAATGAACATATCAGTATCAGTGGATTTATTGGAAAACCAATCATCTCTAGAGGAAATCGTAATTATGAAAACTATTTTATTAATGGCAGATATATAAAAAGTAATATTATCAATAAAGCGATTGAAGAGGCATACCGTCCATATTCTATGCAACATAAATATCCATTTACTGCAATACATTTTAGCATCAACCCAGAATATATTGATGTTAATGTTCATCCAACGAAGATGGAGGTTCGATTTCATAATTTTGAAGAACTTTATCAGTTAACTTTGAATACCATAAGGGATGCTCTTAACCGAACGAATATGATTCCAAAGGTTAGTTTATCGGAAGAAAAGGAAACTGTAAAAAAAGAGACAGTGAGAGCTCCAGAACCTTTTGAGGAAAATCGAAGAAAGTTAGAGAAGGAAGCACGCGAGCATAGCCAAACGATGGATTATCAAGTGTCAAAGGAAAGATATGCATCAAATAATCAAACACAGATAAATCCAAAGAAAGAAATTAACCCTGAGATTAAGGAAACAGAAATTGGCCGATTAAGAGAAGTAACTCTTCAAGGCAATTTTAAAGATAGAGAAGAACAGAAGTTAGATGCGAGTGATTATTCGAATAAGAAAGCGGCTGATATTACTCCTTGTAAGGAAATTCCTTATGTTCAGAATACTACAATTCCTTCGAATGAAGCGAAGAGCACTATAATTTCTTCATCTGAAACAAATAACAATACAATTCCTTCGTCTGAAGCAAGTGACACTATAAATCCTTCGTCCGAAGCAAGCAACACTATAATTCCTTCGAACGAAACAAAAAACAAACCTTCTGTAACCTATGACATAAAGGAAGAAACGGAACCAAGTATTATAGCGGAAGAAATCAGTCAGATATCGTTATTTTCCAAAAAAGAGGAAATAATTGAGAAAGAGATTTTACCAAAGGAGCTCTCACTTTTATCGCAAGAAGGAATAAAACAAGCTCGTATTATTGGCCAAGCATTTAAAACTTATTGGTTTATAGAACTTGAAAATCAATTATATATCATAGATCAACATGCTGCTCATGAAAAAGTTTTGTATGAGTCTACGATGAAACGATTAAAAGAGAAGGAGACGATGTCTCAGCAACTCTGTCCTCCGATTATCCTTACCTTAAGTCTTAGGGAGGAAGAAGCAATCAAAACGCATCAGGAATTTTTAAGTATGCTTGGTTTTGAAATTGAGCCATTTGGTGGGAAAGAGTATGCAGTCAGTGCAGTTCCATCCGATATGTTTGGACTTGCTGGAGAACGTTTATTAATCGAGTTTATTGATGACTTAGTAGAAGAAATTTCAAGAGGTACTCCTGATGTGATTTTAGAAAAGATTGCATCGCTATCATGTAAAGCAGCAGTAAAAGGAAATTACAATTTAAGCGTAGAAGAAGCAAACGAGTTATTGAAACAATTATTAACTCTTCAAAATCCTTTTCATTGCCCACATGGGCGTCCAATTATCATTTCGATGACGAAGTATGAATTGGAGAAAAAATTTAAGCGAGTGCTATAGCAATAACTAAAGAGGTGAAAAGTTATTGCTATAGCAATAACTAAAGAGGTGAAAAGTTATTGCTATAGCAATAACTAGATAGGTGAAAATAAGTGAAAACAAGTGATAAGTTATTGCTATAAGAAATTGAGGTGAGTTAGTTGCAACCATTGGTCATTCTAACGGGACCGACGGCAGTTGGAAAAACAAAATTATCGATTGATCTAGCAAAAAAGATCAATGGAGAAATCATATCTGCTGATTCCATGCAGGTTTATCGCCATATGGACATCGGAACAGCAAAAATCACTCCAGAAGAGATGGAGGGTGTGACACATTATCTTGTGGATGAATTTGAACCAGACGAAGAATTTAGTGTGGTAAAGTTTCAAGAGTGTGCAAAGAAGGCAATTAGAGAGATCTATTCAAAAGGAAAACTCCCGATTATCGTAGGGGGAACTGGTTTTTATATTCAAGCTGTCTTAAAGGATATAGACTTTACAGAAAATGATTCAGATTCACCGTATCGGCAGGAACTTGAAGAGTTTGCTAAAACTGAGGGCGCGATAAAATTACACGATATATTAAAGCAATGTGACCCGGCAGCAGCCGAAGCAATTCATCCTAATAATATAAAACGTACAATACGGGCAATCGAGTATTTTAAATTAACCGGAGAGCCAATCTCAAAACATAATGAGGAACAAAGTGGAAATGAATCACCTTATCAATATGCCTATTTTGTTTTAAATAATGACCGTGAAATACTGAATGATAACATCAATCTTCGAGTTGATAAGATGCTTGACTCTGGTTTGGTGAAGGAAGTTGAATGGTTAAAAGGCCAAGGATATGATCGTTCTCTTGTTAGTATGCAAGGATTGGGATATAAGGAAATTTATGCCTATCTGGAAGGGGAATGCTCCCTTGAGGAGGCAGTTTATTTATTAAAAAGAGACACTAGACATTTCGCTAAGAGACAGATTACTTGGTTTAAACGAGAACAGGATGTAATCTGGTTATCGAAGAAGGATTATAGTAGTGAAGATGACATTCTCACTGAAATGGTACAAATACTAAAAGAAAAAGAAATATTATAGTAGCGAGAAACGTCGCTATATACGTATAAGCATTGTAAGGAATATACGTATGACTGGAGGAAAGATGAACAACGAAACAAATAAGAAGAAAATCTTGGCGATGTATCATGATTTAAAGATAAACAAAGAAGTACAAGATTTTTGTGAGGATACTCTTCGTAGTTTAAAAGAGCGTTTTGATAGAATTGATGAGGTGGCTGAATATAATCAGTTAAAGGTATTAAAAGCAATGCAGGATAATCGAGTATCGGATACCCATTTTGCTGCCACCACAGGATACGGTTACAATGATTTAGGTAGAGATACGTTAGAGGACGTATATGCTGCGGTTTTTCATGCAGAATCAGCATTAGTCAGACCACAATTGGTCAGCGGTACTCATGCTTTAACAATTGCTTTATCTGGTAACTTACGTCCCGGAGATGAGATTTTATCACCGGTTGGAAAACCATATGATACGTTAGAAGGTGTAATTGGTATTACCGAATCTAGAGGATCATTAAAGGAATATGGAATAACGTATGCTCAAGTAGACTTATTACCAGATGGCGGTTTTGATTATGAGAATATCAAAAATAGTATCAATAATCGCACCAAGTTAGTCACTATACAACGTTCCAAAGGTTACCAGACTAGACCAACGTTATCCGTAGAACAAATCGGTGAATTAATTACATTTGTAAAAAGTATCAAATCAGATGTAATCTGTATGGTTGACAATTGCTATGGCGAATTTGTGGAGACAATCGAACCAACCGATGTTGGTGCGGACCTTTGTGTAGGTTCTTTGATTAAGAATCCAGGTGGTGGTTTAGCACCAACAGGAGGCTATATTGTAGGAAAAACAGAATACGTTGACAATGCTGCTTTTCGATTGACTGCACCGGGGCTTGGAAAAGAGGTTGGTGCAACTCTTGGGATTAATCAAATATTGTATCAAGGATTTTTCTTAGCTCCAACCGTTGTAGCTGGTGCTTTAAAAGGTGCTATCTTTGCTGCAAATATCTATGAAAAATTAGGATTTCCTGTTATACCAAATGGCACGGAAGAGCGTTTCGATATTATTCAGGCGGTTACTCTTAATTCACCGGAAGCAATTGTTGAATTTTGCAAGGGGATACAGGCAGCAGCACCAGTTGATTCTTACGTGACTCCGGAACCTTGGGCAATGCCTGGTTATCACTCTGAGGTTATTATGGCAGCAGGTGCGTTTGTTCAAGGCTCATCGATTGAGCTATCTGCGGATGCTCCAATTGAACCGCCATATGCAGTGTATTTTCAAGGTGGATTAACTTGGTATCATGCCAAATTTGGAATTATGATGTCCTTACAAAAGCTAGTAGAAGCTGGGCTTGTTAAGTTGTTTTAAATAGTGTTATTTTGTGATATAAAACACCCAATTCCACAATTTGTAGTGTACAAATATAGAGGGATATGGTATTATAAAAGGTGATTTAGTAGGTAGCATGTGTAAAAAAACAGCATCGCTGTGAGATCTTCAGAATTAAATTAGTCGTGAAAATGTTGCAAAAGAATGGAGAAAAACATGGCAAGACTAGCGGGAAAGAACGGATGGACTTTACTGATCTTTTTATTATCAGGTGTTGTGCTTGGTGGATTTTTAGGTTATTTAGCAAAGGATGTCTCTTGGCTTTCATGGCTTAATTTTGGACAAGAATTCGGTCTTGGTTCACCGGACGGCACCGGTATAACAAGTCTTAATCTTGGCGTTATAATCTTATCTTTTGGTTTTCGCATTAAGATTACCATTGCAAGTATTATAGGTATGATCATATCCATATTGATATACCGTAAACTGTAAGCTTAACTACTTGGAGAGAGTAGATTGGAGCTAAAATGAAACAGTTTTTTTCTATGAAGGATCTTCCAGCTTCGGAACGTCCTTATGAAAAATGTGAAAGTGACGGGGCAGCCGCTCTGTCTGATGCCGAATTGATTGCAGTGATTCTTCGAACTGGCTCTAAAGAAACACGTTCTACAGAACTTGCTGCGAAGATATTAAGTTATTCGAATACTTATCCCGGTCTTCGTGGAATTTCACGTATGACACAAAAAGATTTTATGAGTATTCATGGAATTGGTAGAGTGAAAGCAATTCAGCTTCTTTGTTTAACAGAATTATCGATTCGTATGGCGAAAGCAACCTTTGCTGATGGGATACGTTATACTGATCCAAATTCTGTAGCTGAGTATTATATGCAGGAGATGAGAAGCTTAAAAACCGAACAATCACGCTTGCTAATGTTTGATACGAAAAGTAAGTTACTTCGTGAGGAGATCATATCGATAGGAACAGTAAATGCATCTATCATGTCGCCAAGAGAAATATTTTTATTAGCAGTGAAGTATGAAGCTGTCTATATCATATTGCTCCATAATCATCCTAGTGGTGACCCTACCCCTAGTAAAGAGGATATTGCGGTTACCAAAAGAATGAAGGAAGCAGGAGAATTACTTGGAGTAACACTTATGGATCATATTATTATTGGCGACAATAGATATATAAGTTTAAAGGAACAGGGAATAATACTAGCTTATTGAAACATGTTTTTTGTTTTAATAAGATAAGACTATGGAAACCCACTTATGGGAATCCGATTATCAGAACACGATTTTAGTTCCGATAGAAAACTTCCCAAGTAAGTAATGTAGTTTAGTAATTGGAAGGGAGACTTACTATGGCCGCAAAATTGTTTGGCATTGATTTTGGGACAAGCACCATTAAGATATATAAGAAAAACGAAGGCGTAATCTTTGATGCGAAAAACATCATTGCGATAGCAGATAAAAAACGTGTCATCGCAATTGGTGATGAAGCCTTTGAGATGTATGGGAAAGCGCCAAGCAATATCGAGGTTGATTATCCTGTTAGGAGTGGTGTTATTGCAAATATTGAAAATATGTTAGCTCTTTTAAATCATGCCTTTGACCAGCTAGGAAAAAAGCATGGTAAGTTTACGGGCGCTGAATTCTTAGTAGCTACACCAACAGATATCACAGAAGTAGAGAAAAGAGCTTTTTTTGACTTAGTAGCAAACTCAAACGCAAAAAGTAGAAAAATTCGTATTGTAGAAAAACCAATTGCAGACGCTTTGGGTGCTGGTCTTAATGTGACGAAAGCACGAGGTGTTATGATTGTAGATATTGGTGCAGATACAACGGAAGTCTCAATCATGTCTTTAGGTGGCATTGTATTAAGTAAATTAATACCAGTTGGTGGTAATAAATTCGATGAATCTATTATTCTTAATGTAAAGAAACAATATAATTTATACATCGGTCATAAGACAGCCGAAACGATTAAAAAAGAATTAGCTTGTGCTTTAAAAGGTGAAGAAAAAACAATAAAGGTATATGGTCGAGATGTGGTTACAGGCCTTCCAATGGAGAAGGAAATCACCTCCTCCTTTGTCTATGAGACGATATCAGAACATCTATTGTCTATCATAGATGCCATGCGTATTATCTTAGAGAGAACTCCACCAGAGATTTCTTCTGATATTATCGACCTTGGTATCTATATTACCGGCGGTTCTGCCAATATCAAATATCTCGATCAGTTGATGTCCCATGACACCGACCTTAAAATTAATATTTGTAATGATTCTGCCAATACAGTAGTGAATGGACTTGGTAAAATTATAGAAGATCCTAAGCTAAGTTCTTTGGCACTCACTATAAAGCAAACCTATTATGGAGTATAGTATACTACAGGTACACATAAAAAGCTTATTATGCGCAAAATCATGCGCAGGAAAAGGGGTTAATGGTAAAGAATGAGAAGGAAAACGCCTAAGATTTCAATTCAGCCCAAACATGTGCTGACTTTTTGTACAGCGGTATGCCTGATATTGATTTTCTTATCATTTCGATATGAAACCTTATTAAGCCCTGTAAAAACTGCGGTTGGGGGCGTTGTTACCCCGATGCAAAAAGGGATTAATACGTTGGGTAGTTTCTTATCTGATAAATTAGATACATTAGCAAATATGAGAGATTTAATGGAGGAGAACGAGAAGTTAAAAAGTCAAAACGAAGCTCTAAAAGTAGAGAATAGTATTTTGATTCAGGATCGATATGAGCTTGATGGACTTCGAAGACTTTACGAAGTAGATCAGAAATATGCAGATTATCCAAAAGTTGCTGCAAGAGTTATCTCCAGAGACTCCAATAGCTTTTATAACGTATTTACAATTGATAAGGGATCAAAAGATGGAATAAAGGTAGATATGAATGTGCTTGCTGGAAATGGTTTGGTTGGAATCGTAACAGAGGTTGGTGTAAATTATGCCAAAGTACGTTCGATTATTGACGATGCCAGCTATGTCAGTGGTATGTTTTTAAAGACTTCAGACACCTGTGATGTAAAAGGTGATCTTCAGTTATTAGATGATGGAGTAATTCGCGTTGAGGCAATCAGTATGAATGCAGATATCAAGGATGGTTATGAAGTAGTTACTTCTCATATTAGTAATAAATATTTACAGGGTATCTTAATTGGTTATGCTTACGATATTAAGGTGGATTCCAGTAATATGGCGAAATCAGGATATCTTCGTCCAGCAGTTGATTTTGAACATCTGGAGGAAGTATTAATTATAACAACATTAAAGGAAAAATTAGAAAAGGGAGAGTGATCCTTTTTTAATTAAGGTAGGGGTAAGACGTGATACGAGTTTTGGTAACCTTAATACAAATCTTAATATGCTTTTTACTTCAGAGCGCAGTGTTTCCGTCTTTTCAACTTGCGGGTGTCGTTCCGGATTTATTGTTGATTCTAGTGGTAACCGTAGCGTATACCAGAGGTATCTTTTCTGGTCTGTTTACTGGTTTGGTTTGCGGACTTTTATTAGACTGCTCCATTGGTGATGTGATTGGTCTCTATGGAATCCTTTATATGTTCATCGGATATTTTAATGGCTATGCAAATAAGATTTATGACAAAGAGGATTACACAATTCCTGTGCTTTTAATCGCTGCAAGTGAATTTGTATACTGTTTCTTCTACTATATAGCGGAATTTTTATTACGTGGTAGACTAAATTTAGGATTTTATGCTTATCGAATTATGTTACCAAGAGTAATATATACTGTACTTGTTGGTATCGTATTTTATAAGCTTTTTCATATGATACATTTGGGTTTAACCAAGTTAAGCAATAAGGAGGGATCATAGTGCTTGATGTTTTGCTTGATAAGCTAAAGAAATTATTTTCTTCTCGTATGATTCCTATTAACTTAATTTTTATGGGAATGTTTGCTGTTTTAATCTATCAAGTGTTTGTGATGCAGATTGTAGAGGGTACAGCAATCGCCGAAAAACAGGAATATTTAAATAATGATTCAAGACAAATAAAAGCTACTCGTGGAAACATCTATGATAGAAATGGAAAATTACTAGCTTATAATGAACCTAGCTATTCTATTGTTATTAGAAACAGTGGTCTAATGGGAACAAACGCAGAGAAAAATGCGATGATTCATAAGTTAATTAAGTTGCTTGAGAAATATGGATATGATATTGAATTAAATTTTAATATTATTATTAATGAAAACGGTGAATTAGCGTTTGATATTTCTGGTGATCAATTATTACGTTTTAAAAAGAATGCGTTTTGTAAACCGAGTATTAGTAAGATGGAAGAGGAAGAGAAAAATGCAACCGCGCAGGAGGTATTTGATTTCCTAAAGAATGGTGTAAGTGGATCACCGATGTTTCGAATCTCCGATGAATATTCTTTAGAGGATGCCTTAAAGATTATGACGGTGCGTTATCAAATGTTGATTAATGATCCAAGTTATGATCTTACTTTAGCTTCAAACGTAGATAAAGAAACTGTAGCGGCTGTGAAGGAAAACTTGGCAGATATGCCTGGGGTTGAAGTGAAATTAGAAACTTCTCGAGTATACAATGACAGTGTTTATTTTGCACATATCTTAGGGTATACCGGTCTCATCAATTCTACGGAATTGGAAAAGTTAAATGAAAACGAAAAAATCTATGAAGAAACAGACGTTGTAGGAAAAACTGGTATAGAAAAAGAGATGGAAAGCTACCTGGTTGGTACCAAAGGGGAATCAACCATAACCTTAAATGATAGCGGTAAGGAACTCGACACAAAAGTTACAAAACAACCTGTTTCCGGTAATGATGTTTATCTCACGATAGATCGTGACCTTCAAGTTGCAAGTTATCATATCTTAGAGAAAAACATTGCAGAAATTTTACTATCCGTTATTACTCCAGAGATGGATTATGGCGGAAAAGGAGTGAACGCTGCAAAGATAAAAGTGCCAATCTATGAAGTTTATAATGCATTATTATATAATAATGTGGTTGATATCGCTCATTTTAGAGAGGAAGATGCAACAGACTTAGAAAAAAGTGTGTACCAGAAGTTTTTAGACAAGCGAGAGGGAATCTTTAATAGCTTAAATGATTTATTAAAGATTGACAGTACGGTTACTAACAGTGCAGCAGGAGCAGAGATGGAGGAGTATCTACAATATGTATACTCTAAACTTTCTTCCAGTCAAGTTGGTATCATCTTATCTTCTAAGATTAACAAAGAAGATACGCAATATCTAAATTATAAGGATAATAAACTTAGCCTTAGTAAGTTTTTACAGTATGCTATTACTCAAAACTGGGTTGATTTATCTAAACTTGGTGTAGGTACAGAATACTATAGAACAGATGAACTATATGAAAAGCTAAAAGATTATGCTATGAATTTATTAGTGGATGACAAGGAATTTGAGAAGAAGATTTACCGAACTCTTGTCTTTTCGAAAAAGTTAACCGGAAGGGAAATTTGTCTTTTATTATTTGACCAAGATGTGTTAGAATATAATGAGAATGATTATTCGAGATTAAATAGTGGAAGTCTTTCTGCTTATGACTTCATTACAACAAAGATCAGAAATCTCGAAATTACACCTGGACAGTTGGCTCTTGAACCTTGTAGCGGTTCCCTTGTAGTTACCGATGCAAAATCCGGTGATGTCCTAGCAATGGTTACCTATCCTTCCTATGATAATAACTATCTAGCCAATAAAATTGACTGGAATTACTACAGTAAGTTATTAGAGGATAAGGCAACTCCATTAATTAATCGTCCGACGATGTCGAAAACAACGACAGGTTCTACCTTTAAACCATTGATGACTTTTGCTGGATTTGGTGAGAAGGTTATTAATACGTCTACTAGAATAACTGACAGAGGTATTTTTGAAGAAATCGTTCCTTCACCAAAATGTTGGAAATACCCAAGCTCGCATGGTACACTCGATGCATCTCAAGCAATTCAGCATTCTTGTAACTACTTCTTTTATGAGACTGCAAATCGTATGTCAAAAGATGATAAAGGTGTTTATAAGGATGCGATTGGACTTGAAAAGATTAATAAATACGCGCAGATGTTTGGATTTGGCGATGTATCTGGGGTAGAAGTAGAGGAATCAAAGCCTGAGATATCGAATACCGATGCGATTCGTACAGCCATTGGATATTATCATAATTTTACTCCAACACAGATTTCTCGTTATGTAACGACTCTTGCAAATCGTGGAACATGCTTTAATCTTACTTTATTAGATAAGGTTGAAACAAAGGATCATAAAATGGTTTATGAAAATCAGGCAAGCATTTATAATAAGATTACTGAATTCACAGATGAACAATGGAATATGGTACAAAGAGGTATGTATCTTGTGGTTAACTCCTCTGCTAGCTCCTTAGACCGTATTTATGGGAACCTAGGGGTAACTGTGGCAGGTAAAACTGGTACAGCACAGGTTAGTAAAACAAAACCTAACCATGCTCTATTTATAGGATATGCACCATATGAGAATCCTGAAATCAGTATTACCTGTATTATTCCGAATGGTTATTCTTCTGCAAATGCTGCAAAGATGGGTCGTGAAGTATTGGGATATTATTTTAATGGCGAGAATAAAGAAGCTCTCTTAAATGGAGATATTACTGCAGGCTCCGCAACAAACATTAAGGTGTCTGACTAGGATAGACCATAGAAAGGATATGCAAAGCATAAAGGAATATGCAAAGCATAATGCTTATGCTTGTATAATTGGTGATTGTATGAATAATTCAGTCATTATCAAAGGAAATAAACATGGTATTGTGGTTGTACTCGATAAAGAGTTGGAGTTTTCTAAGTTGTTAGATGATATCAAAGTCAAATTTGAAGACTCAAGAAAATTTTTAGGAAATGCAAAGATGGCCATTAGTTTCGAAGGACGAAAATTAACGGATACTGAGGAACGGGAAATCTTAGATACGATTGCAATAAGCTCAGATCTTCACGTGGTATGTGTGATTGACAATGATGAGGAAAGAGATAAAGTATTTGCCAAGGCATTGGAGGATAAGCTCTTAGAGCTCTCCAATGCCACGGGGCAATTCTATAAAGGAAACTTAAGATCTGGACAAGTATTAGAGACTGAAACAAGTGTTATTATAATCGGAGATGTAAATCCAGGTGCAAGCGTGGTAAGTAAAGGGAATATTATTGTACTAGGAGCCTTAAAAGGGACAGCTTTTGCTGGTGCTTCAGGAAATGAAAACGCGTTTGTATTGTCTTTAGATATGAATCCAGGACAGATTAGAATTGCAGATATTATTGCGAGAGCACCAGATCATCCATCGAAGGAGGAAGCGAGGGAAACTAAGATTGCATTTTTAGAAGAAGGTAATATATATATTGAACCTTTGAATAAGAAAGTCCTTAATGATATTCGTTTATAGGGGAATTTATTTTTACTTACTACATGTAATATACACTACATGTAATTTTAAATCATATGTCTGGAGGAATCAGAATGGGAGAAGTAATCGTTGTAACATCCGGTAAGGGTGGAGTTGGTAAAACTACAACAACAGCAAATGTGGGAACAGGACTTGCAAAGCTTGATAAAAAAGTTGTATTAATCGACACCGATATCGGATTAAGAAATTTAGATGTTGTCATGGGTCTTGAAAATCGTATTGTCTATAACTTAGTTGATGTTATTGAGGGAAATTGCCGTATTAAGCAAGCATTAATTAAAGACAAGCGTTACCCTAATCTTTATTTACTACCATCTGCACAAACAAGAGATAAGTCCTCAGTAACACCGGAACAGATGAGAAAGTTATCCGATGAATTACGAGCTGAATTTGATTACATATTAATGGACTGTCCTGCTGGTATTGAGCAAGGATTTCAAAATGCCATCGCTGGCGCTGACAGAGCATTAGTAGTCACAACTCCAGAGGTTTCTGCTGTGCGTGATGCAGACAGAATCATTGGATTGTTGGAAGCAAATGAGATGAAGAAGACAGAGCTCATCGTAAACCGTCTTCGTATGGATATGGTGAAACGAGGAGACATGATGTCAAGCGAAGATGTCGTGGAAATTCTAGCGATTGATTTAATTGGTGTTGTACCAGATGATGAGAATATTGTCATTTCAACAAATCAGGGAGAGCCTTTGGTTGGTTCTGATTCTTCAGCAGGTAAGGCATATATGAACATTTGCCGCCGTATTACTGGAGAAGAGGTACCATATCTTGACTTAAATTCCAAGCAGGGGTTCTTTAGTAAACTGTTTAAGAAAAACTAAGGAGGATAATCTAATGGCTTTAATGGATTTTTTTAAGAAGAAAGCATCGGGAAGTGTCGCGAAAGACAGGTTAAAACTTGTCTTAGTGTCTGATCGCGCTGGTTGTTCTCCTGAAATTATGGAACAGATTAAAAACGATATTATCGCTGTAATATCAAAATATATAGTGATAGACCAAGATGGTCTGGATATCAAAATAACTCAGACGGAATCAGAAGGTAATAACGGAAATGTACCAGCGTTATTTGCCAATATTCCGATCAAAGACCTAAAGCACAGTAAGTAAGGAAATAAATTCATGTTTAAAACTTTGTTCAAATCAATATTTAATTTTGAGGAATATGATCTAAAGCATTATCAGGTATCATTACTAGCTGTCATATCGATACTTGGTGTTATTGGTATGGTGTTGATCAGGCGTTTACAAGATGCGAATGAAAGACAATTTGAAAAGCAAATCATTGGTTATGCAGTTGGTTTAATTGTTGCGGTGGTTGTCTCTTTAATAGACTACCACTTTGTTGCCAAGTTCTTTATTCCGCTTTACATTATTAATTTAGCTTTACTTGTAATCACAAAATTTACTCCACTTGGTAAATCACATTATTTGGCACAAAGATGGATTTTAATCGGCGGCATTGAGGTACAGCCTTCTGAGTTAACCAGAATCATAATGATCATATTCTTAGCAAAGTTTTTTGACATCGTAAGGCGGCAAATTAATAAAGCATCGATCATTTTGCTAGCGTTAATTCTAATGGTATTACCAATTAGCTTAATCTTTATTCAGCCGGATTTATCAGTAAGTATTGTACTTTTAGCAACATTTTTATGTATGTTTTATATGGCAGGGCTTAGCTACAAAATAATTTTGCCAACATTGGCGATTGGGATACCAAGTTTTATCGCGTTCTTTTGGTACGTTCAGCAAGATTACCAAGTGATTCTTACACCTTACCAAAGAGATCGTATCTTAGCTATGCTACATCCAGAGATGTTTCCGCAGCTGGCTTATCAACAGGTAAATGCTGCTAAGTGTATTCGTGCTGGTGGTGTCTCTGGCAAGTTGTTAGCAGATGCTGATGCTACGCTAAAATCTGCAAAAGTACCAGTTATAGAGAGTGACTTTATCTTCACTGCGATTGCAGAAGCATTTGGTTTTGTCGGAAGCATGATAGTCATAGTATTACTAATGATTTTTATCTATAAAGCATTAAAAATTGCTCGAATGGCGAAAGATTTTATGGGAATGTTAATTGCTTCTGGTATTGCATCATTGACGATGTTTCAGCTTTTTGTTAATATTGGAGTTGTAACTTCATTATTACCGAATACCGGAATTCCGTTGCCATTTGTTAGCTCGGGATTAAGTGCTTTATTAGGAAATATGCTGATGGTAGGCGTATTACTTAATGTAAGTCTTCAAAATAAAAGAATGTTACCACAAAGGGAGACATTATCACTATAGCATAAAAGAGGAGGTAGGAACGTGAATATTGGAATGATAGCACACGATGCGAAAAAGAAATTGATGCAGAACTTCTGTATAGCGTACCGTGGTATTTTGTCAAAACATCAATTATATGCGACAGGAACCACAGGTAGATTAATTGAAGAGGTAACAAACTTAAATGTTCATAAATATTTAGCAGGTCATTTAGGTGGTGAACAGCAGATGGGAGCACAAATAGAGCATAACGAAATTGATATGGTTATCTTTTTACGTGATCCTTTAACTCCAAAATCACACGAACCAGATATTATGACTGTTGTCCATCTTTGTGACACACATAATATTCCACTTGCGACCAATCTAGCTACAGCTGAGCTTTTGATTAAAGCTTTGGATCGTGGCGATTTGGATTGGCGCGATATATTCAAGGGAAAATAGTTTAACTTCTTATTTAAGCAGTATTCAATCTGCAAGCAGATTGAATATGCATGGGTATAGAGTCAAAATACAACAGTATAGAATTGGCAGATTGGAGTTCAAATTGAAGAAAATAGGTGTGTTAGTTTTAAGCATCAGTTTGCTACTTACGGGCTGTTCGAAACAATCAGATGTATTAATGCTATATTCCGGTACAGATGGTAAATTAAATGAAAGTATCGGAACTTATGTAGATGCTGTAGCTGCGGATTTTCTAACAAAAGATTACAGTGTCGTGGAAGAAAGTCAAAACCACATGGAAGATCCAGCAATTCCAGCAACTGCAGCATTCATGTTTAATGATACAGATCATCAAGTATTATTTGCAAAAAATGTATACGATAGAATCTATCCAGCAAGTACAACGAAATTGTTGACAGCACTTATCGCACTTAAGTATGGTAATCTAAAGGATAGTGTAACGATAGAAAAAGACAATGCAGGAGTTACCACGTATGGAGCTAAGCTATGTAATTTTAAAGCTGGTGACGTTGTTTCAATGGAAACTCTTTTGAATTGTTTATTAGTCTACTCTGGTAATGATGCAGCAATCGCAATCGCAGAGCATATGTATGGTTCTGAAGAAGAATTTGTAAAAAAGATGAATGAGGAAGCTGCTAATATTGGGGCAACCAATACGCATTTTACAAATCCTCATGGATTACATGATCCGAATCATTATACAACAGCATATGATATGTACTTAATCTTTAAAGAATGTTTAAAATACGAGAAATTTGTTCCGATTATAAAACAGCAAAACTATGAGGCTTCCATTACAGACAAGGACGGAAAGCTTCGTAGAAAATCTTATGAGACCACAAATATGTTTTTACTTGGTACGAAAGAGACTCCGGAAGGAGTTACAGTGTTTGGTGGAAAAACTGGAAGTACCGGTGATGCGGGAGATTGTTTGATTCTTTACAGTACCTCAGCGGAAGGAAAAGCGTATATTAGTTCAGTTTTTAAAGCTGCAGGGAAAACGAGTTTATATAATCAACATGCTCACCTTTTAGAGATGGAATAAGTTCTTTTATCTCCTTTGTTCGACATTAGTTGTCAGATAATTAAAAATGAAAAAATGGAATTCTTATGCAAATTAGCATTGTTTTTTCATTTCGTTTATACTATAATATGAGTAAGCAAGAAATCGTTTATAATGTAAAGGAGGAGATTGCGATGATACAGATTATTGTAGGTGCAAAAGGTAAAGGTAAGACAAAAATTCTAATTGATAAGGCAAACTCAGAAATTGAGGCCGTGAAAGGGAATGTAATTTATCTTGATAAGAGCAATAAGATTATGTATGAACTCAATAACAAAATACGTTTGATTAACGTAAGAGATTATTGTATTGAAACTCCGAAAGAATTTATAGGATTTGTGTGTGGTCTGATTGCAGCCAATCATGATCTGCAAAAAATTTATCTAGACAGTTTTATGAAAATAGCATGTACAAGCCTAGAAGATATCGATGGTGTACTTGATAAGATAGAGATGATATCAACAAAATACCAAGTTGACTTTATCATCAGCATCTCCATTAGTGAAAACGATTTGCCTGACACTAAGAAACAGAACGTGATTGTAGCTCTTTAAATTGTAAAATTTTCTCCAAAAAAAGCGGTTTTGCACTTCAATTACGGAATAAATACTCCGTACTATCGTGTAAAACCGCTTCCTTTATGAAATATTCTTTTTACTCCAGTCGTAGACTGTTCAGTCACTAGACTGTTCAGTCGGTAGACTATTCAATCTTTAAGACTGTACAGTCATTATGATTGTTTTGTTATTTAGTGCAACAATTTACGAAAGCGCTTATTCGTAATTATGAGGTAGTTAAATTCCTCATTTTGTAACATGATTACATATCGTCATTTTTTAATCTACCAAAATAGCTTAAAGCATATAAACCGGATATACCGACTAATGCATATATGGTGCGAGCTATAATGGTCATATTACCAAATATGAATCGTACTAAATCAAACTGGAAAAATCCAATTAACCCCCAGTTGACTGCACCGATAATAACAAGAACTAGAGCAATATAATCAATAACTTTCATATTTTACACCTCCTATGTGTTCTAGTTAATGGTAGTGTAAACAATCCATGGTTTTTTATGCAAACAACCAGTGGAATAAAATAGAAAAATAAAAGAGGTTATTATGCAAGAGAATTCAAAGGTAGTCAAATTTAAAAAAAGAAGATCGATTAATATAGGTGTTATCATTTTCATAATAATCTTAATTTATACAGTGTTAAATGTTTATTTTTATTTATCGAAACCTCAGATTTCGATTTATGAGGTTTCAGAGCAGCCACTATCTCAGGAGAATATTGTACAGGGTGTGATAATTAGAGAAGAAAAGATGGTTACTACAGATCGATCTGGTTACGTGAATTACTACTTTCGTGAAGGCGCCAGAGTTGCAAAGGATGCTACAATCTATTCTATTGATGAAAGTAAGAAGATTTATGAAAAACTAACGGATACGACAGGTGGAATAAAATTTTCTAAGATGGATGCAGCCAGTATACGTAAAGATATTGCAAAATTCAAATATACGTATCAAGATAGCAATTATTCAGATGTTTATAATTTTAAAGATGAGATATCAGCTAGTATACGTAATATTTTGGATGTTAATTTGCTTTCTAACATGCAGGAGATTATTAACAGTACTGGCTTAAGCTCAAATTTTGGTGTTGTGAAAGCTCCAGAGACAGGAATTATTTCTTATTATTCTGATACTCTTGATGGCTTATTGGCAGACAATGTATCAGAAACAACATTTAACATGGAACAATATGAAAGAAAGAATTTGCGTACCGGAGAAATCATTGAAAATAATCAAAATGTATATAAACTATTGACAGAAGATCATTGGAACATTGTTGCACCTATTTCTGCAGAATTAGCGAGCCAATTACAAGATAGGAAGACAATTACTTTTACGATAATGCTAGATCAATTTCAAATGAGAGCACCATTTACAGTATATCAAAAAGGAGAATCGTGGTTTCTAAATATTGCATTAGATAAGTATGTTACAAGATATTTAAGGGAAAGATTTCTAGAGATAGAGATACAGTTAAAAGCAGAGTCAGGATTAAAAATACCAAAGTCAGCCATTACGGAAAAGGAATTTTATATGGTTCCAATAGAGTATTTTACCAATGGTGGTGACTCTGGCGAGCTTGGCTTAGTTCGTGAAGTATATAATGAAACAACAAAAGCATTAGAACCACAATTTACAGCATGCGAAATATACTATGAAGATGAAACTTATGGTTATGTCGACAAAGAAACCTTTGGAATTAACGATTATATTCTATCGGATAAAACTACGGATAGATTCCGAATTAGTTTGGTAGGTAAATTGGAAGGAGTTTATAACGTCAATAAGGGGTATGCCGTTTTTAGACGTATTGAACGATTGTCCGAAAACGATGAGTATGTGATTATAAAAAAAGGTACGAAGCGAGGACTGTCTGTATATGACCATATTGCACTAGATGCAACGAATGTGATAGAATCTGCAGTAATATATTAAAGCATACAGATAATTCGATGGTTGAGGCTTCTTTGATACAAGCTAACAAAATAAGTAAGATAGAATGGAGGCTTCTATGATACAAGAAAATATAACTAATGTATTACAAAAGATTGAGGCGGCTTGTAAGCGAAGCAACCGATCAAAAGAGGAAGTTATATTAATTGCAGTTAGTAAGACGAAACCGATTGAGATGTTAATAGAAGCTTATCATGCTGGGTTAAGAGAATTTGGAGAAAATAAAGTCCAGGAGTTATGTGATAAGTGTGAAAAATCTAGATTTTTCACACAGATACAACTAAGTAATGATTGCAAAAATGAAAATGTAAAGTCCTTTCATGATAATTACAATCAACCTAAGTCATCTATAACACAATTAAACAATTCTTATCATGATATTAATTCATCTCACGAGATAAAATGGCATATGATAGGTCATTTGCAGAGAAATAAAGTGAAATATATCGTGGATAAAGTAACGTTAATACACTCTGTGGATTCCTATCGTTTGGCAGAGCAGATTGATATCGATGCTAAGAAAAAAGGAGTCTTGGTCGATATATTGATTGAGATAAATATTGCTGACGAAGAATCGAAATTTGGTGTCAAACCGAGCGAGGCTGAGGCGCTAATTCGCGAGATTTCAAGCTTGTCCTCGATACGTGTCAAAGGTTTAATGACAGTGGCACCTTATACAGAAAATCCAGAGGAAAATAGAACCTATTTTAAAAAAATGCACCAATTATATGTTGACATCAATGAAAAAAACATTGATAATGTATTTATGAAAATACTTTCGATGGGAATGACCGGTGACTATGAGGTAGCAATAGAAGAAGGCTCTACCATGGTTCGCGTAGGAACCGGTATCTTTGGGGAGCGCAATTATAGCGAGTAAATAAGATTAGGAGATTGTGCTATGGCAAATTTATTTAAAAATATTTTGGATTCCTTAAAGCTGACAGATGATGATGATTTAGATGATTATGATGATTACGTAAGCGAACTAGAGGAAAAAGAACGTAGAAAGACAGAAAGACAAGAACAGAGACAAGCTGTGAAACAGGAGAAGAAAACATTTTCGTCTCAAAGACCTGTTTTCTCTGAAGAAGCTGCAACAAGTAGTTCGTCAAAACTCTCTGCAGCGACCGGAACATCAGATTTTGCAGATTTAAGAAAAGAGCGTTCCCAGCGGATGGAAAAGAACAATGTTAGTAAGGTAGTTCCTATTAGAAACCCTCAAAAGGGCTTAGAAGTATGCATTATGAAGCCTACTAGTTTTGAGGATTCTCAGGATATCTGTGATATGTTATTATCGGGACGTGCTGCGGTTATCAACTTAGAGGGATTTGATGTAGACCTTGCTCAGCGTGTGATGGATTTTATTTCTGGAGCAGTGTATGCTTTAAATGGCAAATTACACCAGATTTCAAGTTATATTTTTATTATTTCTCCGGATTCTGTAGATATTTCGGGGGATTATTTGGATTTGATTCGCCAAAACGGTTTTGAAGTTCCAACACTTAATAAGGATTTTTAGAATGGTGCCTATAAATATAATATTAACGAAGTCTTTTTCGATATTTTTCAGTATTTTGCAAGTCTTTTTATTAATACAGATTTTCGTTGATATGTTCTTAATTTCATTTATAAAAAAACCGCTGAAATTTATACTAGACCCAATCTTAAATCCAGTAAAAATTCTATTAAGTCATTCCAGTTTTTTTACTGCTATTACAGATTTATCACCGATTATTGCTTTTCTTATCTTGTCTTATTTACAGCAGTTAATCGGAGCATAATTGTAATTTCTTTTTACAAATAATTAGAATTCAATGCGATACGTGTGAATTCACACAGCCTACTGATCGGGCATGATTTCAAGTGTAACACGTAATTTGTGCTATGAATCAAATTCTCAGGTGGCGGCGGAATGGAGATTACATGAATTTAGAGAAAGAAGAGCTTCTTTTTCGTAAGATTATTTCAGAATCAGCGAAAAGTGCTTATCATAAGGAGATATGTGTGTATACTGATTTCTTAAATATAAATGAAATCAGTATATTTCATAGTATGGAGAAAGAATTACCCTTGCTAGCTTACTCGGTGTATGGTGGATATGAGGGTGCGGAAAGGGTTCGTATTTGTTTTCATGGAGACCTAATAAAAGAGCATGGAAATATCTCTTTGCAAGCAGAGGGAAAAAACGATTATCCAATTCAATGTCTTAGAATCTATCCAGCAAGTGAAAAATTTGCAGGGGAACTCGATCATAGAGATTATTTGGGAGCTATTCTTAACGTCGGTATTGAACGTTCCAAACTTGGAGACATTTTAGTGAGAGGAAAAGAGGCTTATTGTTACTGTGATTCTCGGTTAAGTGAATTTATTAATACTAACCTTAGCAAAGTAAGACACAATATCGTTCGTGTTGAAGTGATAAAATCAGATGAAGTACAAGCCACAATATCTTTTAAAGAAGTAACCGGTAGCGTTGCTTCTTTTCGTTTGGATTCCCTTATTGCATTAGCTTTTCGTACTTCAAGAAGTAGTATTACTGGGTTAATTGCTGGCGAAAAGGTATTTGTCAATGCAAGATTGGTAACTTCCAATAGTTATATGTTAAAACCTGATGACATTGTATCCGTACGAGGATATGGTAAATTCAAGGTGAAAGAACAAGGTGGTATCTCAAAAAAAGGCAGGATATACGCAACATTATCTATATACCAATAGGAGGAATAGGATATGATTACACCAATAGAAATTCAAAGTAAAACCTTCAAATCCGGTGGACTTGGGTATGATAAGAAGGATGTGGACTCTTTCTTACGTGAGGTATTGTTAAGTTACGAGCAGATTTACCGTGAGAATATGGAAATGAAAGACAAGATCTCAGTCTTAACAGAAGGAATTCAGTACTACAAAACAATTGAAAAAACGTTACAAAAAGCCTTAGTGCTTGCAGAAAAAACAGCAGAAGATACAAAGGCACAGGCACAAGTCACTGCAAAAAATATTGAAAATGAGGCTAGGACAAGGGCACAGCTTATTGTTGCTGACGCTAAAAATGAATTGGAACATTTACATGCTCAAACAATCGGTTTATTGCAGCAGTATGAAAAATATAAATTGCAATTTAAAAATTTAGCAGCTGCTCAAATAGAGCTATTACAAAGCGAATGTTTTGATATCAGTCTCGCAAAAATTGAGACCTTTGTTTCTCTAAATAAAAAAGATGCGAATGTTACAAAGGCTGATAATGTTGATAAATATAATGAGTCAGGAAAAATAGAGATTGCGTCAGAAAATAATACGGACAAGAAGCAAATACCTCCAGTAGCAACTAAGAGTAATAAATATGACGATAGAAATGGAAATAAGAATCATCATATAAATAATAATCAGAATACAAATAATAATCATAATGACAATAATAATTATAATTCAAATAATAAGAATCACAATGTAAACAAGACGAATTGGCAAGCTAATTCACTTGGAAATAAAAATCACAATTTTAATAATAATAAACATTCAAAGAAGCAATATCAGAATACAGAGAAAGACTATACGGAGGCTTTGGAGCAAGTCAGTGCGTCAAGTGAAGAAATCTCTTTAGAGGAATATAATGAGTTAATGAAAGTAACCTACTCTCATTCAGAACCTGTAGAAGATCAGCAGGAAGAGTTTTCCTTTATTAATCTAGAGGATGACGAAGATTAAGGAGGAAATTTGCCATGCTTGATTTATACGATAGATTAGAAGTAAAGTATGAAGGGGAACCATGCTATGATATTGTTCTAAACGATTCTTTTATGGATTTAGTAGAAGAAATCAATTCCCTTGAATTAAAAAATAGAAAAATATGTATAGTTACAGACAATAATGTTGCTCTGTGTTATCTTAAGCAATTGGAGGAGCTTTGTAAAGATCATGTCGGTAAGGTGGTATCTTTCGTTTTTCCAGCAGGTGAGGATAATAAAAATCTTGAGACTGTGCAGAATTTATATGAGTATTTAATCAGGGAGAGTTTCGATCGTAAAGATGTTTTATTAGCACTTGGTGGGGGTGTAGTGGGTGATTTGACTGGTTATACTGCTGCAACCTATCTAAGAGGAATAAGGTTTTTACAGGTACCTACTTCTCTTTTGGCAATGGTTGATTCCAGTATAGGAGGAAAAACGGGAGTTGATTTTAAAGCCTATAAGAATATGGTAGGAGCATTTTATATGCCTTCCTGTGTTTATATGAATTTAGAATGTCTAAAAACAATCGATGACCGTATTTTTCTTTCAGGTATGGGAGAAATCATAAAACATGGATTAATTCAGGATATAGCTTACTATGAGTGGCTAAAAGAGAATAGGAATCTGATTATAGCAAAAGACGTTACAGTACTGCGAAAAATGGTAGGTCGAAGCTGCGAGATAAAACGTTCAGTGGTAGAAATTGATCCTCATGAGCAAAACGAAAGAGCATGGCTTAATTTTGGACATACCATTGGACATGCAGTAGAAAAATGGATGGAATTTACCTTATTACATGGAGAATGTGTAGCAATTGGTATGGCTGCTGCGTCTTATCTATCCTATGAGAGAGGATACTTGACGAAAGAAGAACATGAGGATATCTTATCCACAATAGAAGCATTTAAACTACCAACCAGAGTACAAAAATTAGAGATAGCAAATATTTTAGAAGCATTAAGCCGTGATAAAAAAATGGATGCAGGTCAAATCAAATTCATACTATTACGTCGTATTGGAGAAGCAGTTATTGATACTACAATAACGACGGAAGAGCTTATTAGGGCAATTGAGTTCATAATGAAAGAAAGGTAACTTTAGGATGGAACAGGAGATTTTATTATCAAAAAAAACTTATATTAAATACGGTATTTTGTTTGTGATTCTGCTTATCCTTGATCAGATTACAAAATATTTTGCAAAGTTACAATTTGCGGATGGGGATTCGCTTGTCATAATACCAAAAACTCTTAGGTTAATCTATCACGAGAATGATGGAGCAGCTTGGGGAATCTTTAGTGGCAAAGCATACCTTTTGACATTTATAACTGTAGTTGCTGTCATCGTTATGGTTTTTTTATTTTTTAAATTACCAAGAACTAAAAAATATAATGCAATACGTTATATCTTAGTGTTTATAGCTGCTGGTGCTGCAGGAAATAATTTGATTGATCGAATTTTATATGGTCATGTCATTGACTTTATTTATTTTGAGTTAATCGATTTTCCAGTATTTAATGTTGCTGACATCTATATCACATGTTCAACAGTCTTGTTTGCAATATTGCTTTTATTTTATTATAAAGACGATGATTTTTCGTTCTTTAGTAAGAAAAAAGTACATGAGTAGACTGAGCGTAATGGTAGAAAGTTAATTAAGTTCATAAAAGAATAGATGTTAAAAAAAGTTACGTAAAAGAATAGTTGTTAAAAGAAGTTAGGTAAAAGAATAGATGTTAAAAGAAGTTAAGTAAAAAAATAATTGTTAAAGAAGTTAAGTAAAAGTATAGATGTTAAAAAGAAGTTAAGTTAAGAGGATATAGAATGGAGAATAATATTAAAACATGCTGTATTGACAGTGAGTATGAGGATGAACGCATTGATAGTTTTCTTGCAGAACTGGAGGAAGGCTGTTCTCGTTCTTATGTTCAGAAGTTAATAAAGGATTCCCTTGTGAAGATCAATGGTGATGTGATTAAGGCAAATTACCGCTTAAAAGAAGGGGATATACTTACTTATGAAGTTCCTGAACCCGTATCATTAGAGATAGCAGCAGAAAATATTCCCCTTGATATTTTATATGAAGATGAGGATATTATCGTAATAAATAAACCAAAAGGATTAGTTGTTCATCCGGCGGCAGGTCATTATTCTGGTACCTTGGTAAATGCACTACTTTATCATTGTAAGGATAGACTATCCGGTATAAATGGAGTAATGAGGCCAGGGATTGTTCATCGTATTGATATGAATACCACTGGAGTATTGGTTGTTTGTAAAAATGATAAATCTCACCAATCAATAGCAGAACAATTAAAGGTACATTCCATTACAAGAAAATACGAAGCGATTGTCTATAATTCCTTTAAACAAACAGAAGGAACAGTAGATGCGCCTATTGGAAGACATCCAATCGATCGAAAGAAGATGGCAATCAACCAAAAGAACGGGAAGAATGCTATCACGAATTATCGTGTACTGGAGAATTTCAACCATGGTTATGCTCACAACCAAGGTTATGCTCATATCGAATGTTCATTAAAAACAGGACGTACTCACCAAATCCGTGTTCATATGGCAAGTATACATCACCCTTTATTAGGTGATGATGTGTATGGACCGGAGAAAGATAAATTTCATCTTGAAGGGCAAGCTTTACATGCTAGAGTTTTAGGATTCCTTCATCCAACAACACAGGAATATATGGAATTTGAAGCCCCATTGCCCGAATACTTTGAGCAATTGATTGAAAAATTGAGGTGTAACTAAGTGAAACGCAATGCGATTAAAAAATTAATTACATGGAAAGAGCAAAATTCAAGAAAATCAATGTGGATTACCGGCATCAAAGGTGTCGGTAAGACCTTCTTAGCACTTGATTTTGCAAAATCCTTCTACGAAGGCAATCTCTATGTTAACTTTGAAACTAATGCAGCTGTTTGCAATCTATTTCAAAAGGCTGCTTATTCTATTGAAAATGAATTAAATATTATTGAACTATTATATCAGTATTATGAAATCCCTTTAGAATTATCAGGAAATCTATTAATCATACTTGATGAAATTACCTTTTGCAAAGAAGCAATGGAAGCGCTTAATCATTACTTAATGAATGTTACAAGTGTTCCAGGAACACCAGTTACGGGAACTAAAGTTTCAGAAACTAAAGTTACAGGAAATAACGTTCCAATACTAGTATTATCGAGTGAATTTATTGAGGTTGACGATAAGTTTTTTGACAGTTTTACTCTTTATCCAATGGAATTTGATGAATTTTTAGTAGCCAGTGGAGATGAATGGTATGCTGAAGTAATCAAAGGGCATTATCAGACCAATCGTAAGATTCCAGAAATTGTGCATAAGGAACTTCTAACAATTTTTGAAGATTATCTTCTTGTTGGTGGAATGCCAGCAGCAGTGAATGATTATATCACTATGGAAAATACGAACAATGTTGCTGAAATTCATCAACGTATTTATCTATCCTTACTAGCTTCTGCTAAGGAAAAACATTCGGAAAGTGATGCCTTAAAGCTTAGTCAAGTCTGTTCTGTTATGGTCGAACAATTATTAAAGGAAAATAAAAAATTTCAGTATCGTTTGATACGAAAAGGAGCAACTTATGCTCACTATAAAGATGTGATTCAATATCTTGTGACTAATTCTTTAGTGTACAAATGTTCAAAAGGTACATACGACAAAACAGAAGGTATTACCATAAGTCCAGAAGCGTTACAATTTAAGCTTTACGTTGCGGATGTGGGAATACTGAATACCCTAATCCGAAAAAATTCTCTTTATTTAGATAATCAAAATGAAATGATTGAAAAGACAATTTTAGATAACTATATTATGCAAAGTCTTATAGCAAGAGGATATCTTCCGAATTTTTGGGAGTCGAATAGTCAAGCTAAGATTGACTTCTTAATTCAAAACTCCGACGGTGTGATACCGCTTGAGATAAAGACAAATGAAAATACAAGATCAAAAAGTGTAAGTATTTTTCGTACTGCACATGATATTCCTTATTCAATTAAGATTTCGAATCGTAATTATGAATACTCAAATCAAGTGAAACATTTGCCATATTATGCGATGTTTTGCTTATAAGATAGATTGACAAATTAATTCTAATTCGGTAGAATGATGGTAGTTATTACCATCTACCATAGTAGAATAAGCTTATGAGAACTATAAATTGTAGAAAATAAGCATCAAATACAAAGATGCTTGTGAGGAGAAGCAAAATATGGGAGAAATAAGATTACATGAAGGTGAACTTAATATCATGGAACTTTTGTGGTCTAATAAAGTACTGGCAGCGAAGGATATTGCAAAAATAATCAAAGAATATGTCGGTTGGGAAAAGAATACTACCTATACCGTAATAAAACGTTTAATTGAGAAAGGAGCAATTATCCGAGAAGAACCTGGATTCCTATGTAAAGCAGCTATCTCCAAACGAACCGTTCAACGTACGGAAACAAAGGTGCTATTAGATAAATTATTTAATGGGTCTTTAAATACATTTTTAGTGGAATACTTAAATAATCAAAGTTTAAAGCAAACCGAGATAATGGAATTAGAAAGAATAATTAGTAATTATAAAACAGTATAGATGTTATATCAAGAATAAGCACGATCCGTGAACTTTTCTTATCATAAATAAAACCCCCATGCATGTTTGATGAATTGTGCCATGGGGGTTCATTTATATATTAGGGTAATTTACTTTACCTTACATACGGATTCTCTTATTACTAATTCTGAGTGGAAAAGCATTGTACTAACTGGTACTGCGGATATTAATTGAGATAGTAGTGTAAATGCAGTTTTTCCGAGTGTAAAACGCTCCTGACGAATGGTTGTTAGTGGAGGAGCTAGATACTTTGCAATTGGAAGATCATCAAATCCAGTGATACTGATATCCTCTGGCACTCTTAACCCGAGCTTATAAATTTCATTAATAGCACCTGCGGCAATAAGATCGCTGGCACATACAATTGCAGTAGCTCCATTTTCTATAAACTTTGGAATATAGGAACTTGCGGTCTCGGGTAAGAAACTGATACCATAGCCAATTAGATTTTTATCGATTTCTAATCCAACATCTTTCATAGCAGCAAGGAAACCTTCATAACGCAAGTTGGATACATAACTGTTTTTGGAACCATTTAATAACGCGATTTTTTTATGGCCATTTTTATAGAGATAGTTTACTAAGGATTTTGTGCCGATGTGGTTGTCCGTACCAATATATGCAACATGTTTATTTGAAATGTAATTATCAAATAGGACAGTAGGAATAGTGGTATGCTTTAATTGCTGCATATAAGCATCAGTCATTTCAAAACCAAGAAAGAATGCGCCACTGAATGCTTGTTGTTTCATATAAGTATCATAGGATTGCTGCGTCTGCGTATAAACATCCATTGGGATTATATCGACTTGATAATGTTGTTCTTGTGCCATTAGTTTAAATCCCGTAATTAATTCATATCCGAATTGGTTGATATTTTCATAATCCATATTCTCAACCATAATGCAAACTTTATGGTTATCTTGGGATTTTTTCTCTTTTACAACATATCCTAACATGATTGCGGTATCTAGTACCTGTTGACGCATTTCCTCACTAATATCACTTGCCCCATGCAGGCCTTTTGATACGGTACTTATTGATACACCTAATTTTGCTGCTATATCTTTAATTGTTGCCATAACGACCCCCATTAGCTCAAATTCCGTTTACTGATGTCTATTATATCTTATTAATATTTGATTGTAAAGTTTCGAAAACATACGAAAACTGATACAAAAATGAATCTCAGATTAGAATACAATTTATAATTTAACCTCATCAGGGAAGTCCCCCGCTTCTGTAAGCGGGGTTAAGGACTTCCTGCTTCAGCAGGAAGCTCCTGTTTTAAAATGCACGTAGTGGTAATGAGGTAGAGCTGGTAGCGTAAGCGGATTGCAAATATCCGCTTTGACGAGAGGAAAATTATAGTGAAGAGATAAAGAAGGAATATGTTTATACTCACTTTTGATATTGTTTTCTGTCGAAATATGTATTAATATAAGAAGATGGTTAAAATTACATAAAAATGAACAGAGCTATTATAGCTTTTGAAAGGTGGTTAAAAATGGGAGAATTTTTAGAAGTAGTACGAGAACGAAGGTCTGCCAATAAATTTCTTAAAGGAATAAAAGTGCCGAGAGAAGATTTTGAAGCGATATTTAATGATTTATCGCAAGCGCCTTCCTGCTTTAACTTACAACATACCCATTATTATGTAGGTGAAACAGAAGAAACGATTAAAGAATTATATGAAGCTTCTTATAAACAATATAAAGTACTAACTTCATCAGCAACAATCATTGTGACAGGTGATAAAAAAGCTTTTAAAGATGCTTCACAAATCTATGAAGCTTCAAAATTCCTTAAAATTATTGATGATAAAGAATATGATGATATATTGAATACAATTAATGAACTTCACGAAAGTGGAGGCGCTTCCTTCCAGCACGATGAAGCTATTCGTAATGCCTCAATTTCTTCCATGTTATTTTTATTATTAGCAAAAGATAAAGGCTGGGATACGTGTCCGATGATATATTTTGATTCTGAGAAAGTAAAAAATATTTTTGATATTCCTGAAAATGAAGTTCCAGTATTAATGATTACGATGGGAAAGATGGATACAACAAGCTTTAAAGTCAGAGGTTATCGAAAGCCATACAATGAATATGTAAAGTTTAAATAAATATGTAATAAAGATATCACCATGAAATCATTCCTAAGTAACTTGTGAATGAAATGATACTTATAATTATGTATATTTGGAACCTCCTTGGGATTGTATGAAAGATTAACACCGGGAGGTTTTTTCCTATAGTTTCATCAACATACCAACCTTCACATGAGTTCTCGCCCTTGATGCTGCTTTTTTTAACCTCATCAGGGAAGTCCCCCCCGCTTCTGTAAGCGGGGGTAAGGACTTTCTGCTTCAGCAGGAAGCTCCTGTTTTAAAATGCCACGTAGTG